>CAKZUU010000175.1 GCA_937922175.1 uncultured Gemmataceae bacterium | reverse complement strand
GATCTGGTCGCTGTGGCCTTCGGAGCCAAAGCGGAGCGATTGCGGCCGGGATCATCGACCGAGGTGAAACGAGAGCCGCCCCCCGACAATCGTGCTGAGCTGACTTGGTTGGATCGTTATTTTCGACCACCGCCCCCGCCCGCTCCTCCGGAAACCCTGGCCGCCAGTCTCTATTGGCAGCTACGCGAACCCGCCCAACAGCGGGCCCTCCAGTTGGCACAATCTCTGCTCGCGTACACGGTGGCAGCGGGATGGATCGGGCAGTTCGCCCAGGCCAATTATTACACACCCTTCGCGACAAACTTTCCCCCCGCTGTCGTCGATGAAGTCGCTCGACAATTGGCCGCCGAAGACCCCCTTCCCGCCGCCGCTGCCGTCCTGGCGGTCCGCGAAGCGCGTCGAGGAGTGCAAGCCCGGCCCAACGACGGACTCCCATACCTGATGCTCGGCATGGCATACGAGACCATGCCTGCGGTTAGCGTTGAACTTCGCAAACTCCAGCAGGTCTCGACACTGCACCAAGCCTTGGACCGTTTGTCTCCCGAACAAGCGGACGGCCCCGCCGGTGTCATGGTCGCGACCGCCTTGCAACGCCTCTACAACCTTCACCGCGAACACGGCGAATTGGACCTCGCGGAAGAGGCTCTCAGCCACGCCGTCCAAATTTTCGATAAACACCCGCCCTTGGGTGTCACCGAGGCCAACCGCGACCGAGTCAAGGAGTATCTTGTCCGAACCCTCGACAATCTTCGAAATGATCTGGTTGCCGCTCGCGACCGTTTCCAGAATGATTTGGATTCCCTCCGCAAGCGAAATACTCCCTTGCAGCTCCACGTCGCTTTGGCCGTGAACTATGGATTGATTCGCGAGGCAATTGCCTTGATTGAGGATCCCTCGCAGCAACTGGAATTGCCCGTGCTGCAACAAGCCGTGCAAATCTATCTCGCGATCGGTCGAGTGGACGACGCTTTACGCATCATTGAACAAGTCCCCGAGCAGGTGAAGGGGAATTTCCGCGAGTTGCAGTTCAATGCGTGGGTCGCCGCTGGCGAATATGCTTTGGCGGGCCAGCGGTTGATGGAAATTATTGCCGCCTTGGAGCGTGCCGACGATCCCACCCGACGTTCGGTATTGGCTGCCAGCGCCATCCAACAACTCCATTTTGCGACGGCCGACCCGATCGCGACGAGGGCGTTGCTTGCCACCGCGCCTTGGGGATTGCGCATCTACATCAACATCGCCGCCACCTTGCAAAACGATCGGGTCTCCCGCGCCGGTCTGCTCGCCACTCGAGGAATTCTCGCGGTTGAAGAGGGAGATTTGCAGACCGCCCGGATCGCGTTCCGTGAGTCGTTGGCTGTTGGCGTTCCGTTTCCCGGCATCGACCAGGTCCGGATCTATTTGAAAATCCTCGACCGAGCCGTCGAAACCAAACCCTAAGCGTCTGGGGATCTCGGCGGCACTCGGCCGGTTCCGGTCGCCGTCCATCAAAATTGCCATAACATCCCCTAGAATTCGACTGACGCTGTTTTTCCGGAAGGAGCACCATGCGCGAAATCCGTATTGGCGATTTTGTGGAATATGCTGTCGAACGTAGCGATTATCCCCCTGCCAAGATTCAGCAGATCCTCGGACATGAGACGATCGCGGTGCTGGGCTACGGCGTACAAGGGCGCGGGCAATCCCTCAACATGCGTGACAACGGGTTGCGAGTCATCATCGGCCAACGCCCCGGAGGCAAGTCGTGGCAAGAGGCGATTAACGATGGCTGGAAACCCCAGGAAACCCTCTTCGATCTGGAAGAGGCCGCCCGGCGAGGCACTATCGTCCAGTATCTTCTCTCGGATGCTGGACAAAAAGAGATGTGGCCCCGTCTGAAACCTCTCCTGACCCCCGGGAAAGCGCTGTACTTCTCGCACGGATTTTCCATCGTCTTCAGCGATCAAACCGGCGTTGTCCCGCCACCGGATATCGATGTCATCTTGGTCGCCCCCAAGGGCAGCGGAACGACGGTGCGGCGGCACTTCCTCGAAGGTCGCGGCATCAACGCCAGCTTCGCCATTCACCAAGATGCCACCGGTCGCGCCCGCGACCGCTGCCTCGCCTTGGGGGTGGCGATCGGTTCGGGATATCTGTTTGAAACGACCTTCCGCAAAGAAGTCGTAAGCGATCTGACGGGCGAGAGAGGCGTCCTCATGGGGGCGATCTACGGCCTGTGGTTGGCTCAATACGAAGTCCTTCGCGCTCACGGGCACAGCCCCTCGGAGGCCTTCAACGAAACTGTTGAAGAAGCCACCCAAAGCTTGTATCCGTTGATCGGCGAGAATGGGATGGATTGGATGTATGCCAATTGCTCAACGACCGCTCAACGTGGGGCGCTGGACTGGTATCCCCGATTCCGCGATGCCACCAAAGCCGTCTTCGAGGAGTTGTACCAAAGAGTGGCCAACGGTGAGGAAACACGACGGGTGCTGGAGGCCAACAGCCGACCCGATTACCGCGAGCAATTGGAACGTGAACTCCGAGCGATTCGGGAAAGTGAGATGTGGCAAGCCGGCAAGGTCGTCCGCGAATTGCGCCCCGAGCGCCAGGGTCGATGACGAGTGCCGCGTCGGTTCCCGTCAGGTGTTGAATTGCCTCTGCGCTCCTTCCTAGCTATACTCTCCGTGTCATGAACTTTCGAGCATGCTATCGTCCGATCGTCATTGCCGCGGCGCAGGGAGTGCGCTATTGTCGGGATGAGCAGTCAGGTTGACTCCAGGTCGGACATTCCATGATCTTCAGGCCCTGGAGTGTCTCATTCCAGGGCTTTTTTCATTCGGAGATATCATGCCTCGCATCCAGATTTACGACACCACCTTACGC
Organism: uncultured Gemmataceae bacterium; assembly: GCA_937922175.1. Lineage (GTDB taxonomy): Bacteria > Planctomycetota > Planctomycetia > Gemmatales > Gemmataceae > CAKZUU01. The sequence continues at coordinate 6,038 of CAKZUU010000175.1, read as the reverse complement.
GATGGGAGCCAAGGCGAAGGTGTCAATTTCTCACTGCAAGACAAGCTGCTTTTAACTCGTCGCCTCGATGATTTGGGCGTGGATTACATCGAGGGGGGGTATCCTTTGTCCAATCCCAAAGACGCCGACTATTTCCGTGAGGTTTCCCACCTTCCGCTCGCGAACGCCAAAATCGTCGCTTTCGGGATGACTCGTCGCAAAAATTCCTCCCCCGAGAACGACCCCTGTTTGAAAGCCCTCTTGGCGGCCGAGGCGCCCGTCATCACGATTGTTGGCAAAACGTGGGACATGCAAGTCACCGACGTCTTGCAAACAAGCCTGACTGAAAATCTGGCCATGATTCGCGACTCGGTGGCTCATTGTCGAGCGGCTGGTCGCGATGTTTTCTACGACGCCGAACATTTCTTCGACGGTTATCGTGCCAACCCCGAGTATGCTATGGCAACCCTCAAGACAGCGGCACAGGCCGGAGCAACGGTCGTCATCCTCTGCGACACCAATGGCGGATCCATGCCGGAGCAGATCGCCGCCGCCATGGAACATGTTCGCCGCGAGTTGCCTTGCGACATCGGCATTCATTGTCACAATGATTGTGACCTCGCCACCGCCAATTCTCTTGCCGCCGTCCTCAAAGGCGCGACTCAGGTGCAAGGAACCTTCAATGGAATCGGTGAGCGGTGCGGCAATGCTGACCTCGTCTCTGTCATTGCCAATCTTGCCCTCAAATACAGCTATGAAGTCTTACGACCGGGCGCACTCCAACGCCTCACCGAAACATCACGATATGTACGAACTCGCGAACATGAACTTCCGTAATCATCAACCGTTCGTCGGTATCTCCGCTTTTGCTCACAAGGGCGGGATGCACACCCATGCCGTCACCCGAAATCCAAGCACCTATGAACACATCGATCCCTTGTTAGTTGGCAATGAACGGCGTATCTTGGTCAGCGAGCTCTCGGGACAATCCACTATCCTCGCGAAAACCACGCAATACGAGATCGCCCACGATCGCGAATTGATGAGTCGAATCCTTCATGCTGTTCAGGATCTGGAACATGCGGGTTATGAATTCGAAGCGGCCGAAGCCTCGTTCGATATCCTGGTGAAACGGCTAATTGGTCAATATCAACCTTGGTTCGAGCGCCTCCATTACCGAGTCAACATCGAACATGACGGCGAGCATACTCCGGTGACCGAGGCGACGGTCAAAGTCCGGGTCGGCCCATGCATCGAACACACGGTCAGCGAGGGCGACGGCCCCGTCAATGCCCTTGACGGAGCCTTGCGCAAGGCACTTCTCACCCACTACCCCAACCTCGCGCAGATGTCCCTCGTCGATTACAAGGTCCGCGTAGTCAACGGCCGCGATGGCACCGCCGCTCGGGTCCGCGTCATCATCGAGTCCCGCGACGACCGCGACGTCTGGGGCACCGTCGGAGTCAGTGAAAACATCATCGAAGCCAGTTGGCTCGCCCTGTGCGATAGCTTTGAATACAAGCTGTTCAAGGATGCGGGCACCAACCTTTCGGTCTCACCATCCAGAAGCTTGGTCCATTCAGCCTCCTGACATTGTCCGATCCGGAGTGTTCGTCCGACGCTTTGAAGGATTCTCCCATGCCCTTGGAACTCCCGAAGCAGTTTGATCCGAAAACGGCTCAACACCAATGTCTCGCTCTCTGGGACAAACGCCGCGATTGGCACAGCCGACCCGACCATCGCCCGCCGTACACCATTGTGATCCCGCCGCCCAATGTCACGGGCGCTTTGCATATGGGGCACGCCCTCAATAACACGCTTCAAGACGTGCTCATCCGTTGGCGACGCATGCAAGGATTCAACACGGAGTGGCTCCCCGGCACCGACCATGCCGGCATCGCGACCCAAGCCGTCGTCGAGCGATTGATCTATCAGTTGGAGAAGAAAACACGCCACGATCTCGGCCGAGACGAACTCGTCCGTCGAATCTGGGAATGGAAGGACCAATATGAAGCCCGCATCCTCGGTCAATTGAAGCAGTTGGGCTGCTCCTGTGATTGGGACCGCACCCGTTTCACCCTCGATCCCGGAAATAATCGAGCGGTTCGTACCACCTTTTTCAATTGGTTCCGTGATGGTTATATTTTTCGCGGCAAACGCCTGGTTAATTGGGATCCCCAACTGCAAACTTCCGTCGCCGATGATGAAACGTACACCGAGGAAACAAAAGGTGGCTTCTGGACCTTCAAATATCCTCTCATCGATGAAGCGGGTCAGCCGTCAGCCACCGACTTCATCCGCGTCTCGACGACTCGCCCCGAGACGATGCTGGGTGATACAGCCGTCTGCGTCCACCCTCATGATCCGCGCTACCAACATCTCATCGGAAGGAGGGTCCTCCAGCCGCTCGTTCAGCGCGCGATTCCTGTTATCGCCGATGGGCTGCTCGCCGATCCCGAACTTGGCACGGGCTGCGTGAAGGTCACACCGGCCCACGATCCCAATGATTATGCCTGCGGAATCCGCCACAAACTGCCCATGATTAACATTCTCAATCCGGACGGAACGATCAACGCAAACGGCGGGAAATATCAAGGTCTTGACCGTTATCAGGCCCGCGAGGCGGTCATCAAGGACATGGAAGCGCTCGGTTATTTCGAGGGACGGGAAGATCGTCTCATTCCCTTGGCCTTTAGCGATCGGAGCAAGACGCCGATCGAACCTTACCTCAGCGACCAATGGTTCGTCCGTATGGCCGACGAGGATGGTCGCCCCGGGCTGGCTCAACTCGCCATCGATGCCGTTACTTCCGGTCGTGTCCGCTTCTTCCCCGAACGTTACCAACAGACCTACCTGGATTGGCTGGCTGAGAAACGCGATTGGTGTATCAGTCGCCAATTATGGTGGGGCCACCGCATTCCCGTTTGGTACACGCAATGTCCCGAAGCCGAATTAAAACGGGTCTTCGGCAATCGAACGGATGTTTGTTGGAAATTCGACGACGACAACGCGCGGTGGATGATCTGCTCCCTCATTGATCTCGACCCTGACCTGTTCGGACCTGAATTCACCCTCGAACAAGACCCCGACGTGCTCGATACCTGGTTCAGTTCTCAACTCTGGCCTTACGCGACCTTTGGATGGCCCGATCAAACCGCCGACTTGCGATACTACTATCCCACCAGCACCCTCGTCACCAGTCGGGATATTATCACGCTTTGGGTGGCACGGATGGTTCTTTCCGGATTGTATAACATGGGCGACGTGCCCTTTCGCCATGTCTATATCACTCCCAAACTGTTAGACGGCTTCGGCGTGACCATGAGCAAGTCGAAAGGCAATGGTGTCGATCCGTTGGATATCATCGAACTGTATGGGACCGACGCGTTGCGATACCAGATGGTATTCCTCGCAGGCGAGACTCAAGACAGCCGCTTGCCGGTAACAAATGTTTGCCCTCATTGCGGCGAGCAGGTGCCTGTTCGACCCGAGCATATGTACATGCGCACGGCGAAACTCACATGCCCCCGATGCAAAAGGGCGTTCCGACCCGGTGGCCCCTGGCCTCAACCCGATCCCAATCTACCCACCGCCAAGCAAGGATCGCGCGATTTCGAGGTCGGTCGTCATTTTGCCAACAAATTATGGAATGCGGCTCGAATGGTCTTGATGAATCTGGAAGACTATCGGCCCGAGGCGATTCGGATTGATCATCTCCCCGTTGAAGATCGCTGGATTCTCAGTCGATTGGCGGGGGTCAGTTGCTGCGTGACTGAGTTACTTGAGAGTTATCATTTCAGCGATGTCGCGCGGACGCTGTATGATTTCATCTGGAGCGAATTTTGCGATTGGTATCTCGAGATGGCGAAAGGGCGGCTGAAGGAGAACGCCCAAGGACGAGCCTCCGCTCAACGGATGTTAGTCGGTGTGTTAGATGGAATCGTGCGGTTGATTCACCCAGTGATGCCGTTTGTCGCAGAATCCATTTGGCAAGTCCTGAATGAAGCGGCCTTTGAGAGGGGGCTTCCGGAACCGCATCCTGCGACCGAAAGCGTGATGATTGCGCCATGGCCCGAATTTCCCGAAACTTGGCATGACGAGAAGGTAGAAATCCAAGTCGCGGAGATGCAGACGCTAGTCCGGAGTGTCCGTGAGATTCGCAATCAATTCCAGGTGCCGGAGCGCGAACCTTTGAACGTGGTCGTTCGTTGCAAAGCGGAGACGGCCAACAACCTCACCGATCTCGTACCGTACGTCCGACAGTTGGCAGCTGTGGGATGGTTAACCTGCGGGCCGGAAGTGGACAAGCCGGCTCAAGCCGCCTCGAAAATTCATCGAGGCATGACGGTGTATGTATCGCTGGCCGGGCTGATTGATGTGGAGAAAGAGAAAGCTCGATTGGTCAAACAACGGGCCGAAAAAAGCAAATTGTTGCAAGCGAAAGAAGCGAAGCTCTCGAATGAGAGTTTTCTAGCTCGCGCTCCGGCCGATGTCGTGCGGCAGGAGCGCGAGGCATTGGCCGAGTTGAAACAACAACTCGCTGTGATCGAAGATAACCTCAAGGATCTTGGCGGATCATAAGCTCAGTCGATGATCGGATGTCCGAACCACCGATCGATCAAGGTTGGTGATTCCCATTGGTCTGTTTCTTCGATGGTCGAGGCCTGAACTGCTTTTTCAAACTCTCGAACATGGTCTTGAACTGTTCCCGGGAGACCTTTTCCGGATCGGGCAGTTTGGCCATCTTCATGAATGGGCGCAACTGGGCCGGCACTTCGTCGAGAGTCACGACGTCGTCACCATTCCGGTCGAACCGATCAAACAGCAAGTCCGGGTCATCAGGAGTCAATCGGGCGACCTCGTCGGCGGTTTCAGGACGCTCCCAAACATACGCCACCCACCCCACCATCATCTCTTCCCAGGTCTGCAAACCGAACCTCACGGTCGCACTCGGATCGGGGTTGTAAGGATTATTTGCGGAATTATCCCAGTGGGCGACGGCATGGAGTTTCGCTCCTTTGGGTAACTTGAGAGGCTCCTTCAGTTGGTAAACGTTTTGCCAATTGAAGTCCCATCGAGGGACGCTGAGAAGCGGTTCACGACGCCCATCGGGGTAAATGACTTCGTAGCGATAGCTTTTTCCTCGCCAGTGCATGTGCGGCACCATGCTGATGATGCGAGCATCACCACGCAATCGCCAGATTTGCTCAGCACGATAGTGGGGATCATGCGGCGGCAGCATGATCGATTCGTTCGCGAAGGAATTGGTGAAGTATTCGAACCTAGGCGGCTTATCCGCGAAATGGATTCCCACGGAGCTGCGGTCCTTCGTCGCTGTGCCGTTTGGGGTGTAGTGCAGTTCAAATTGCAATTGGCAACCTTTGGGCAGGCGGAGAGCCGTATCGGGCGGACAGACGGTGCCCATATCACCCGGGGCCCAACCTGCCAAAATGGAAATCGTACCATCGGCAGAGAACGGCTGCTTCTTTCCGGGAGGCAAAATGTAGACCACGAGATGATGCACCACTGATGGCGCGCCCGGTAGGCACTCGGCGACGCGTACCCATTTGTCTTCCGTGAAGCCGGGGTCGATCGTCCATCGTTGGTACGGCAGCACGCCGTCCGCTGGCACCTCAAACTCTTCCGGCATGGTCAGGATGAGATCGGGGCGCCCGTGCCGCCACCCCGAGATGAATTCGCGCGGTGGAGGCAAATCCCGCTCCTCGCCTTTGGGCTTGCCGGCATCGACCCAAGCCGCCAACGTCTCGATCTCATCCTGGCTCAGTCGGCGATCATTCGCAAATCGCCCGATCCGAGGATCGGCATGCCAAGGCGGCATGCGCCGCTGCGTCACCACTTCTTTGATCATCCGAGCGTGGCGGGCCGCATCTTCGTAAGTCAACAGCGAGAACGGGGCGGTCTGTCCCGGTCGATGACACTCTTGGCAGCGTTCCTGGAGAATTCGCGACACTTCCTTGGCGTAGGTGACACCCGGCTTCTCGTAGCGGCGTTCCAACTTGTCAATCAGACAACCATCGGCTTCGGTCTGAAAGACGCCG
>CAKZUU010000174.1 GCA_937922175.1 uncultured Gemmataceae bacterium | reverse complement strand
ACCGCCATCTGATCGATGGTGGCCCGAGCCAGGGAGTATGCCCCGCCGAGCGTTTGGGAACCGAGCACGACATGGATGCCGAACGCTCGACCTTGCCGGACGAGCCGATCCAGCAGCAGAGACGCTTCCTGAGCAACTTTGTCCTCCTCGATAAAAAACTCCTGAAATTCATCGACGATCAGGAGGATTCGCGGAAGTGTCGGATCGGGGCGTTCGTGGCGAAAAGTGACGATATCGCTGACGCCGGCTTGTCGGAACAGATCGCCGCGCTCCCTCAATTCCTGATCTAAACGTTGAAGCACGCTCAGGCCGAATTCCCGCTCACTCTCGATGGCGACAACTTGGGCATGAGGGAGAGCGAACTCGGCATAGGGCTTGAACTCGACCCCTTTTTTGAAGTCGATGAGATAGAGATGCACTTCGTCGGGTGAGTAAATCAGCGACACGTTGGTGATGATGACATGCAGCAGGGTGGATTTGCCCGAACCGGTCTTGCCGGCAATCAAGCCATGCTGAGCGGTGCCGCGTCCCAGGTCGAGGGACTGCCGTTTGCTCGCACCGGAACGACCAATTGGGACGACGATGCCGGAGCGGCTGTCGGCTTTCCACCACTCTGCCTCGGTGGGCATGACAAAATCGAAGGGGACTTCGACTCGGCCGGCTGTTTGAGCCCACTCGCCCCACCGTCGAATCAGTCGTGTCGCCACATCGGTCGAAGGCGGGCTTTCGGCGGCAAAGGGGAATGTGTTGAAGATCGGGTCGCGAAACTCGAAATGATCGTGCTTCCAATGCAGGACCCAGGACGCGGCCTCTAAGTCGGTGAGGTTGAAGCCGTGGGGCGTCGGCTGCCGCCGATCGACGCTGATCAACGCGAAGACGCCACTGTTGGCACCACTCTGGACAATACTGACCAGGCGACGTGCTGCTTCGGTCGTGAAATTGACCGGGAAATTCGCCACCACGAGGACGCGGTAAGGCTCCGCGACCTCACCGGCCGCCGCGTTGTACTCTTCGATCGAGCGAAACTCGCGACGAAGGTATTTCTGAATCACATTTTCCATGTGGGCACTCAAATCCGCGAGTCGCTGTTCGATCGGCCCCGCTTCCGTCCAGATCCGACTCGTCACGAGCAATTCGTCAAAGTCCGCCAAATGCATGAATTCCGCGAAGTTGTCGCCCAAACCGACCGGGTCGAAAATCGTGAACCGGACTTTCCCCGGAGGTAATGCGGTGAGGAAACGCAGCATCAGGTTCTGGAGGATGGAGACAGCCTCCGCGCGCCCGCTGTCGGTTGCCTCGATCAACAGTCCGGATCGCTCCGGAAATGGGAGGAAGGCGGGCAGGAAGCCCTGCAAACGATCCGACAATCGCAAGCGGGGATCCTTCGGCTCGCCTTGGGGCAACTGGGCAAGATCGAACCGATGCTGCCCCAGATGGATGCCCCGAGGTCCCTCGGTGACGGGTGGGCGGTCGGCCCAGACCGTTGCATCCCAAGGCGGAAACCAGGTGTGATCAACTCGTTGGAGTTCGGCATGTTCGCGGCGCAACCTGTCGACCTCGCCGTGCCACCTTTCACTCAGTAGCCGCCATGCTTCCTCCTCCGCTTGTTGGAGTTGATGCAACCGTTCCCCGTGATCGTTCTCGAGAAGGGCGAGTTCCTGAGCGTAATGACTCGTCGCTTCGAGTCGAAGGGCATCCCGGTGGGCTTGGGCAGCCGCCAGTTCTGCCTGTTCCTGATGCGTCAGGCGTGCGAGGGTCTCTTGATGCGAGGTGTTCAACTCACGCAGCCTTGTCACTCGGCGTTCCAGCAGCGCCTCCAGACGCGGCTGGAACTCGCTTTGGGCGGCGTGTTGATCGCGATGCAGTTTTTCGCGCAAGCCATTGAGCGTCCGCTGAAAGTTGGCTTCCGCCGACAGCCGACATTTTCGGGCAGCGGACTCGGCCTTTTCCAGAAGGCGGGCGATCTGGTCGCCCCGCCGATACATCTGCCGATGCCCCACCATTTGGACCGTGCCACGAAACAGGACGAAAAGCGCTGAGCCTGTGAATACCCCGCCGATCAACCACAACAATGGCGGTTTCTGGAAGATGGCCGGCAGGCAGGTGATTGACGTGAAGAACGCATACAACACGGCTCCGATGGAGAGGGGCAACAGTTTGGGGGCAAGCAAACGCTGCAACCGCTGGAAGGCCAATTGAGCTGCTTCGAGTTGAGCCAGCATGAGCTGCTGGCATTCCGTGGGGGATTCCGCAGTGATCGTCGCGGGCTGCCGCGGGAGAATCTGGTCAATGGCGACGCCGCGATTTCGGAGCCAATCATCGACTTCCCGCCAGAGTTGCTCGGCGCGTTTCTGAGTTTCTCGTACCGCCTGCTGATATTTCTGGAGTTCACTCTGCGCTTCTTTCTCGGCGGCATCGAAGAGCGAATTGGCTGTCCAAACGCGTTCATGCAGCGATTCGCGCAATTGTTCTTCTTTCGTCTCCATTTCGTGCAGTAGGTGACGGCGGGTTTGGGCAAACTGCTCCTCCGCCGCCTTCCGCTCAGCGAGGAAGTGGTTGTGGATGCTCTCCTGATCAAGTTGCCACTCGACATCCGCTTTCGCCAAGGCGCTTTCCCGCTTCTTTTCGAGAGACTGGCGAGCGATCTGGGCGTTTCGCTCGGCACGGTGACGTTCCGATGAGAACCGCTGTTCGATCTCTTTCTGTCGGTCATTCCGCTCACGGACCAGGCGTACCAGGTCGTCGATCCATTGTCGTTGACGGTCATGCCAAAGCGGTGAGGTCATGATGATCGTCCACGGGCATCGGGGAGATGTTCTCCGGCACATTGACGCGTGCTCAACTGCCGGCGGGCAGAGGCGTCAGTCGCACTCGTGTTGCATCTGCGCGAGGACCAAGGCCAATTGATCCATCGCACGAAGGGCCGCCTGGGCTTGGGCGACCAAGGGTTCCAGTAGATTTTCCTCGAAATCGCGGCTGATGGGATCGTTCCAACCTTGGCGCACGGCCTCCCAACGGAGGCGGAGGTCTTTCAGCGAACTGTAAAGCCGGCCCCGACCTGTCGCGGTGGAGATCATCATGACGCCGCCTCCCTCGCCGACGCCGCCGACTCCGGGAGCGTTTCTGGAGTAACGTCTTGTGGGGGCAACTTGGGGAGCGACAATCCGATGTAGGCCTCCAAGGCGCGGATGCGACTCTCCAAAATCGCCAAGGCTCGGGGCAATTCGGCCTCCAATGTCGCCGCCAATTGCCGCGACGGGCCATCGTAGAGTTCGGCGACTTGCCGGGGCAGTTGTTGCATCCATCGCCGGACCGTTGCGACTTTTTCCTCGGCGTGGCGGAGCCGGTCCTTGGCCCGTTGCAGGTTCTTCTCCTGGACGGTGCAATCCGGGACGCGACCGTCGAATCCGACGTATTGTCTCTGACGCAATTCCTGGGTCGCTTGGAAGACCTCTTCCTCGCATTTGCGGACCGCCGCTCGCCAGAAGGTCAGTTGGTCGCTGAGATAATCCGAAGCGCGTCGAATCATGAGGTCGACCGAGGCCAACCCTTCTTGAGCATCGGCCCGGAATTTGCAAACCAACGCATGCAGGTCGCGGAGGTCTTCGAGCGATTGGACGTTGGCGGCGGAATCCATAGCAAGCCTCACTCGACGCCGCAACGGCGGACGGTCAGCCCAGCGGCAAGTCTTCGGGCGTTAACGCTGTTGCAAGTAGTCATCGATGCGTTGGGCCTTCCGCAGCAGAAACGGGACGTGCTCGTCGGCCACGCGGATGAACCGCGCTAAAACCTGCATCGTCTGGTCGAATTCCTCGCGGAATTTGACATGTTCCTGATCGCGCCAGGTGTCACTGAGCGCTTGCACCTGCCCGTGCAGGGCCGACAAACCATCCTGTAATTCGCCGAGAAACCGCTTCAAATTGTTGGCGAAGCGGCGTAACTCTTCGGGGTCAACGATCGCCTGCGGCATAGATGACTCACAGACACAAGGCGGCCCACCGTCCGCATTGTCTCACAGATAACCCGCGCATGCAAGCGAGGCGGGTCAGTTGTTCTTCCACTCGTCGGGATCGCGCTCCCATGGGAGGCGGTTTTCGTCGCGGCTGGTGACCCACTCCGACTGCAATCGTGCGTTCTCCAACCGGAGCATCAGATAACTCTCGAAAGCAAAGATCCCGAAAAAGAAGATGAAAAAGCGGTCGCCGGTCGGAAGGTAGGGGATGGTCGGTCCCATCATGGCGGCGGACAGGGCGTTGATGGTGACGACGAGGGCGGCTGCGAACGACAACGCCAGCGAATTCCTTATCCCGTACACACGATCGTGCCATGTAAACAACTCACGGCTGACCTGACCGCCATCCAACGGCCAGATCGGCAGCAAATTGATGATCGGCCACCACCAGTTGATGCTCAACAAGAATTGAACGGTCAATCGCAGCAGTTCGGGCCAGTCTTCGGGCGTGTACCACAGCAGGTAAAAATGACTCGCCAGCGTCAGTTCCGAACGCAACTCATCGGGCACGTTCACGGGCGGACGGATGAGATTCAACCCCAGGAGTAGCAAAGCGACCAGCGCGAATTGGATTCCCGGTCCGGCGAGGTAGACGAGGATGCGCTTGCCGCGCTCGGAAATGCCGTAGGTCGCTCCCGCAGCCAATCCGAACATACCTGCGAGGACCACTTGGCCCCGAGTTCCGAACCATCGGCCCATCCAGATGTGACCCATCTCGTGCAACAGAATCGAGACGAACACACACAACACCCACAATATCAAGACATGCACGCCGAAGCGGATCAGATCGAAATTGAGGAATAAGACAATCAACCAGAAAAAAGGATGCACCCGCACCGGCGTACCGAATAATCGAAATCGCAGGTCGAACGGCGTCTCGTATTGGCGATCGAAAAGCACGTGACTTTCCTTACGAGAAACGGGCAACGAGAGCGACAGGGACCTGGGCACGGGTCTCTCTCGCTAGTCGATTGTAATTCTGCCGGAGATCAGAGACAATCAGGGGACTTCGGAGCATGATCGATGGATGCTGACACCGAGTTTCGCCGACAGATGCCTGTCTGCCGACGCTGGGCGTTCTTGGATCACGCGGCGGTAGCGCCGTTGCCCGCGTTGACGGCGGTGGCGATGACCGAGTATGCTCAGGACTTGAGCGAAAACGGCGTCGCTTCGTTTCGTCGCTGGTCGCAGCGGATCGCGGAAGTGCGACGCTTGGCGGCGCAATTGCTGAACTCCCACCCGGGCGAAATCGCCTTCATCAAAAACACCAGCGAGGGAATCGACTTCGTCGCTGAGGGGTTTCCGTGGAAAACGGGCGACAACGTCGTTTTCGCCGCGGAAGAATATCCCGCCAACCAATACCCCTGGATGAATCAAGTTCATCGCGGCGTCGAGTGTCGCCGAGTCCCCAGCCGCGGAAATCGTATCCTTATCGACGACATTCGTGCGGCGATCGACTCGCGGACGCGGTTGGTCAGTCTGAGTTTCGTCGAGTTCGCCAGCGGCTTCCGCCATGATCTGGAGGCGATCGGCTCGCTCTGTCGGGAACGTGGCATTTTCTTTTTCGTCGACGCCATCCAAGGACTGGGAGCCTTACCCCTCGATGTGCAGCGCTGCCCGGTCGATTTCCTTGCCGCGGACAGTCACAAGTGGCTTCTTGGTCCCGAGGGCATCGGCATTTTCTGGATTCGCTCTGACCTGATCGATCTGCTTCATCCGATCAGCATCGGTTGGAACAGCGTTGTCGAACCTTATGAATTCACCCGGATCGACTTTTGCTTGAAACCGACGGCGGATCGTTGGGAGGGGGGAGCGGCCAACGTCGCCGGCATCCACGCCCTGGGCACCAGCTTGGATCTGCTCCTCCGGTTTGGCATCGCCTCGATTGAACGGCGAATCCTCGAACTGACCGACGAGTTGTGCGACAAAGCGCCACGGGCCGGTTTGTCGGTGTTCAGCAGCCGAACGGCGAGGGAAAAATCGGGGATTGTCTCGCTGGAAACCCGTCGAGATCCCGGGGAATTGGTGCGACGCTGCCGTGAGGCCGGCGTGATCGTGAACCAACGGGCAGGTCGTTTGCGCGTCAGCCCGCATGCATACAACACAACAGAAGATTTGGAGCGGTTTTTAGAGGCGGTGGCAGAGGCGTGACCTGGTGTGGCCCGGCAGATCGCGCCCGGCTGCCCCCCCGGATATTGAACCCCTGATTGACCCTGACGCGGGGCCCGGATCATGACGCAGCAACTGAGTGAGCGCATCGCCGTTTGTACCGGCACCTTCGACCCGGTCCACTTGGGCCATCTCGATATCATCGAGCGCGGAAGTCGGATGTTCGATCAACTCGTCGTGGGGGTCGGGCCGAACCCTGACAAGGCCCCGTTTTTTTCCGCGGCCGAGCGAGTCGCGTTGCTAGAGCAAGTTGTCGGCCATCTGCCCAACGTGCGGGTCCAAGCGTTCGAGGGGCTGGCCGTCAAATTTGTGCGCTCCGTCGGTGCCCGCATCATGTTGCGAGGGTTGCGCACGTTGAGCGACATGGAGTACGAATTTTCGATGTCGTTGATGAACCTGACACTTGATCCGGAACTGGAGACGATCTTTCTGATGGCCCGGGAGGAATATTCCCACGTCAGCAGCACGCTGTTGCGGCAGGTGGCCCAATTTGGCGGAGATTTAAGCAAATTCTTACCCCCGACGATTCGAGCGGCCTTGGAATGCCGGGCCAGGGAACGCGGTCTGATCGGTCAATCGAGGTGACGCATGGCCGAACCGAACGACTCCCAGCGCTACAACCTGTGGGTGCGAGAAAAAGCGAAAGTTCTGCGGGCCAACGACCGACCGGCAACGACCCAAGTTGAATGGCGCCGTCGGCGGGAGATGCTGCGCCAGAAGATGCTCCAAGCGATGGGCCCTTGGCCCGAGCCAGACGTCGAACTCCGCCCCGAAGTTCTGGGCACGATCGAAAGGCCCGGCTATCGCATCGAGCGACTGATCTTTCAAAGCCAGCCGGAAGTGTGGGTCACGGCGAATCTGTACCTTCCCGAAGGAGCGAAAAGAAACCCGGCCGTCCTTGTAGTGCACGGTCATTGGGCGATGGCCCGGCGCGATCCAGTTGTTCAAGCCCGCTGTCTGGGTTTGGTGCAACTCGGATTCGTGGTGTTGGCCATCGACGCGTTTGGAGCCGGAGAGCGTCATGCCCAACCTGCCCGGGGCACCTACCACGGAGCCTTGGACGGCGCGACCCTTTGGCCGACCGGGCGGACTCTGCTCGGCTTGCAAGTATACGACAATCGGCGGGCCGTCGATTATCTACTGACTCGGCCGGAGGTCGACCCGCAGCGTCTGGGGATCACCGGAGCTTCGGGCGGCGGCAATCAGAGCATGTACGCCGGGGCTTTGGACGAACGGCTGGCGTGCGTCGTGCCCGTTTGTTCCGTCGGGCAATATCAGGCCTATTTACAAGCCGCCTGTTGTGTCTGCGAAGTTCTTCCCAATGCGCTGACCTTTACGGAAGAAGGCGACGTGCTGGCGATGGTCGCCCCTCGAGCTCTTCTCGTCATCAATGCGAGCCGCGATGCCTTCCAATTCAGCCCGGGCGAGGCGGAGAAGAGCATGGCTCGGGCTCGACATGTCTACGACTTGTTGTTGCAGCGAGAACGCCTCCGTCACGTCGTGTTCGATTCGGGGCACGATTACAACAAGCCAATGCGCGAAGTGATGTACGGTTGGATGAGCCGATGGTTGAAAAATGAAGGCGACGGCTCGCCAATCCGCGAACCCGACTTGCAAATCGAGTCGCCTGAGACCTTGGCGTGTTTCCCCGATCTTGCGAAGCGACCCACGGTTTGGTTGACGCCGAGTCGGTTGGCCGGCCGACTCGGTCGAGAACTGGCCGCCCGAGCGGATCGTTTGCTGCCGAAACATGCCGAGGAATGGGAATCGACCGCGATCGAACGGCGAACGCAGCTGAAGAGCGTGTTGGGTGGGATACCTCCGTTGCCCCCGCCGGCGGCTCGTGCCGACGGGCCACCGGATGCCCATGATCCGATGACGCTGCCGTTGCGTCTTACCGGCGAGGATGGCTTGGTCATCCCGACACTCACTCTGAGTCGACGTGATCCCCCAGCGGGTCCGCGGCCGGCGGCGATCGTGTTGCACCTGGATGGGAAATCCGCCGCGATCAAACATCCCCTCTCGCGAGCGTTGGCTGACGCAGGCTGGTTGGTCGCTCTGCCCGATCTCCGCGCCACGGGAGCCTTGAAGCCCGCGCACGACGCGATTGCCACAGCTTCGGATCACAACAGTGCTGAGCATGGGGTGTGGATTGGCCGACCTCTCCTGGGACAATGGGTCGTCGATGTTCGTGCCGTCGCCCAATGGCTGTCGATCCAAGGCAACCGCGATGAATCTCGCTTGGCGGTCATCGGTCTCGACCTCGCTGCAATTGTCGCGTTAGCATCGGCGGCACTCCTGCCGAACCTGCTCACCGCCGCCGTTGCCCTTCAACCTCCCGTTTCCCTCATCACCGACCAGCCCTATCCGAAGGACACCCGGATGGGACTGTTGGCCCCCGGTTTGCTGACCGTCGGCGATGTGACACACTGGGCCGCTCTGATCGCTCCGCGGAAGCTGGTGATCGTCGGGGGGCGTCGTCTCGGTGCCGACGACCCGCTCGGCGAAAATGCCTTGAAAAAAGCTTTTGCATTCACTCATTCCGTCTACCAGGCGTGCCAGCACGTCGAGAGATTTCATCTCGCCGGCGCCATCGCTTGGAATCGGTTGGTAATGCTTTTGTAAGGGGCGTTTCCCTTCACCTCGGGCGAGTAACACAATTCGAGGGGTGAAATTCGACTCACCCGCTTGCATCATCATGCCCGTCTTGGTAACGTCACGGTGTCATGTCGATTTCTTAAAGTTTTGGGGAAGGTCATGTTCACACGTCGCCAGGCAATCGGGCGGGGGCAGGCCCGAGCTCTCTTTGGATGGATGGTCGGAGTGGTTCTCTCGGTGGCGATCGTGGATTGGCTGATCGCAGATGAGAACAAGCCCGTCGAAAAGAAAGCGAAAGAGGAGAAGCTATCGCGGCGAACCATTCCCGGAGCTGAAGCACTGAAAAAGGCAGAGAAAAAATTGAAGGAACAATTCAAAGCGGATTACGCGAAGACCAAACCGGAGGACAAGACGGTGCTAGCCGCCAAGCTGCTGGTGCCCGGGCGCGAGGACCGCAACGATCCGGCCCAGTGGTATGTCGTGCTTCGGGAGGCCCGTGATTTGGCCATCGAGGCGAAGCGCCCCCGATTGGCGTTCGAGGCCATTGCCGATCTGGAGAAGTACTTCGAGGTTGATGGCGTGGCGATGCGGGTCAGGGCCATTGGCGACCTATGCAAAGGTGCCTCGGATTTACAAGTCGCGGCGATCTTTCGAGCGGTGCAGAATGTCGTGCAGCAGGCCTTGGACATTGAACAGTTCGAGGCCGCCCGGAAGTATCTTGAGGCCATTGACGGCCCGGTACGGGTGATGAAAGCCGATCAGATTATCCGTCGGTTGCGAGAGATTCGGAATGAGGTGAGCGAGTATGAGAATGAGTATCGTGTCGTCAGTGTCGCCCGAAGCCAGTTGATGTCCGATCCGGATAACCCGGAGGCCAACACCACCGTTGGGCGCTACCTGTGTTTCATGCATGCGGATTGGGAGAAGGGGTTGCCGATGCTCGCCAAGGGGAAAGATGCAGGGATGAAGCAACTCGCGGCCAAGGAACTCACTCAGCCGACCGACTTGAAGGAGCAATTGACCATCGCCGATGGTTGGTGGAAGAGAAGCGAGAGCTTCGCTGATCAGAGGAGAGAGTTGAACCTCGTGCGGCACGCCAAGACCTGGTACGAGCGGGCGGGGGCAACGGCGGAAGGAGAAGATCGACAGAAAGTGATCGACCGACTCGCAGCGGCCCAACGCAAGGAATGGATCCGATTTCATCGGCTGATTCCTGGTAGTTTCTTCGGACGCGAACCTGAAGACCGCGTTTTGCTCATGCGAGAAGGAGGGGGGAACGTCAAATCCGAAGAGGCGATTGAACTGGGGTTGCAATGGTTAGCCAACCACCAGGCACCCAACGGCGCCTGGAGTATGGACGGCTTCCATCGGATCGCCAAATGCAAATGCTCCGAACCCGGCTCGAAGCACGATGTGGCGGCGACGGCCCTGGGGTTGTTGCCTTTTCTGGGCGCCGGAGAAACGCACAAACGAGGGAAATATGCCCCCGTCGTGCAGAAGGCGATGACGTGGCTGTTGCAAAGACAGAAGTTTCCGGATGGCAACTTCCACGACAACGCCTATGAGAACGCCTTGGCGACGATTGCCATCGTGGAACTGTACGGGATGACCCGAGACCGGAATTTGCGGAACCCCGCCCAAGCTGCGGTCCTCTATATCGCCGCCGCCCAATTCTCCGATGGCAGTTGGGGGTACAGCAAAGGGACCAAAGGCGATCTTTCCGTCAGCGGGTGGCAATTCACGGCGTTGAAATCGGCGGTCTACGCCGGCTTGCATGTTCCCAAAGAGAGTTTTGACAAGCTCAGCCAATTCCTCGACTATGTCGCGAGTCCGGATGGATTGGGCTACGGATACAACAGCCCAGGGAGTGGGGCTTCGACCTCCGCGGTGGGAATCCTCTGCCGACAATTCCTCGATTGGGGACCAGGGCATCCCGGAATGACAAAAGCCCTGTCTCACCTCCTCCGAAGTGAAAATTTCCTCTCCAAAGAGCGGAACAATATGTATGCGGTCTTCTATATCAATCAAGTGGCGCATCACCTGGGTGGAGAACGCTGGGATACTTGGAATTCCAAGGTGCGCGATCTTTTGATCGAACTTCAGGACAAAGGCGATGATCCCAATACCGCCCACCAGAAGGGCAGTTGGTCGCCTCGCGGGGACCTGTATGCCAAACAAGGTGGACGGCTCATGTATACTGCTTTATCACTGATCGCTTTGCAAATGCCCTATTACCACATTCCACTTTATGGTTATGGACCGTATACCTTATTGGATTAGGCGATGTGAAGAAACCAACATCACATGTCAGGTAAAGCACTCCGATCATGCAACGCTCGGAAATCGGACGTGTATCCCTCCCCGGTCAGTCAGCGGGGTGGCAGACCGCACGGCGGCATCAGAAAGCGACGGCACGACTCCGCCACCACCGCCGCATGAGTGTACTGGGCAAAATGACCGCAAAGGGCAAGCTCTAACCGCTCGGCATGCGGTAAAGCCTCGGCGAGCTCATCCGTGGCCCGGGAGTTCACGACCAGATCGTGGTCGCCGGTGAGCAGCATGACCGGATGCGCGATGAAGGGCAGGATTGGTCTCAAATCGAGCTTTCCGACCAACAAGACGCGATGGGCGAAGGCTCGGATCGGGACGGAGGCGGCGTTCGACTTTTTCAAGGCGAACAACATCGGATCCCGCCCCGTGAAAGTCGGTCCGTCGATCCGCTCTTGCCGGGCCGACCACAAAGGAAGATCGCCCAGCCGACCGGACCACGAACGTGCCAGATGAGCGAAGATTCGCTCCATCAGGGCCAACGGACGTCGGGCAAAACTGCTTTGCAACATGGCGCGAAGAAATCGGCGCGGATGCCGATACATCGCCATCAGTACGATGGTTCCGCCAAACGATGCTCCGTACGCCGAGACTTGCTGAATCCGGAGATGGTCCAACAAGGAGATGAGGTCATCGGCGAGGTCACCGAGGCGGATGGCGTTCAGTCTTGCTCCATCGTCCTCACCATTGGGCAATTCATACGCGATGCAGCGAAAGACGTCCGCCAAATGCCCCATCAGGGGGACGAAGGATTGAGGACGGTCGGCGAGGCCATGAACGAAGATCAGCGGAGGCCCTTGGCCCCAGTCGAAATAGCGGCAATGATAACGGGGCGAATCGAATGATCCTTTTCGAGCCTCCCGCTCGAATCGCTGCCAGGTTCGGCTGAGCGGGATCGGGGCGGCCGTTTCGATGATCCCCGTTTGCGGAACGCTTTGCGACATCAGCTCCCCGGTGGAGTTGGTTTAACGATAGAAAGCAACGCTGGCAAAACTAACGCTTTCATAACCTTCGGGATGAACATAACGTCCATAATGTAAGGCACGGCCACGGCCGGGACGAATGGCTTCGACCAGCGTCCAAGTAGGGGGGAGACCACAGATCCGTCGCGAGTCGTTCTCGGCGGCGATCAATCGAAAATAGCGTTGTGGATCGACAGACTCCAACGCGTGCAGCAACGATCGGTCTTGCTTTTCGCTGTGTGACAACAGGGGTTCACCAACGGAGGCGCGGTCGCCGAACTTCGGGCCGATGTGGGCGAGGTCCCCGCTGATGATGTAACAGATGGGTTCTGGAGTCTCGGTCTCGGCTCGCCGTAACGCTTCGACCATCCGACGAATGTCCGACTGGTCACTGGGGTCGTCTCCGCTTTCGATGCAGTCCGCGAAGGAGCCGACCACCAGGGGAACGATGCGGATCGGTTTGACATTTTCGTAAAGGTACTGCAAAACGACGACTTCCAGTTCCACCGAATGCTCAGGGAAGTGGCAGTACAGGTCGTCGAATAATCCGTCGCCGTAATGCTTCTCCAGGCGATCAATGAACTCTTGATCGGTCGGAACGACACCGAGAGGCGTCTTGAAATGTTTCCGGGTGAGGGTGAAGCGGTGGGGGGAATAATGCGAGGTAGCAATGATCACAAACAAAGACGCCGCCGTCTGCTCGAAGACTTCCTTGAAACCCCACGCGTAGGTGACATTACCACGAACGTAATCCATGTGGGGGAGCAGCGCCGCACGCAGTGCGTTCTCACGGGCTGGCTCGCTGGGTAAACCGGGCCCGCCGGGTTGAACGAAGAGATGCCGCATCTGTTGCCGCAATACGTTCGGGTCGGCATCGTAACAACCGATGCACGATGGCTCGCGGATCGGCCCCGCCAGATAATCGTCGAACCGAGGGCTGTCGAGGTACAAGGCTTCGTCCAGCCGCTGGATCAGCGAGGTCACTTCCTCCACAGGAATCAGGATACCTCCGAGCGCCTGCATCGCGGCCAACTGCAAGTCGCGGGGGGAGTGGTGACCATCCATTCGCTTCAGCAATTCCAACTCGATCATCGAGAGCGGTTGCGGCTGATGACTGATGCGCAACTGGTCCCAAAGGATAAAGCGGCTGAGTGACGCCTCATCGGGGCTGACCGCCAATCCGGGACGTATTCGAGGCCGGTCGGGGATCGTGTACATGCTCCCATTTTGGGGCGGATCAGGGGCCGGGGTCAAGGTTCCCCGCGGCGCTGGGCGGATCGCCTCGAGTTGGCTTGATCAACAAAACCGCAGCTCCCTCGAAGTGGTTCGGGATACACCTGGGGCGCCTTCTTCGGGTGCCGGAGACAAACGGGTTGCTGAATTACCCGAGAGACGCCGGCAGCGTTGCCCCGCCCGTACCATGATCTCCATGAGAGAGTTGATTCGGCTTCGAGACATTGTCGTTGATCGGCCGTCGCGGCCCCTTCTTCTCGACCATCTGAACTGGACGTTCCGCGAAGGTGAGAATTGGGCGATCATCGGTCCCACCGGCTGCGGGAAAACCACCCTGGCGTATTTATTGCTCGGGAAGATCCGACCGAGCGCCGGGCAGATCGAATGGCCGATGCTCGATCATGCCCCCGGCGTTTCGCCCGCCGATGTGATCGAGTATCTTCCCTTTCGCGAGGAATCGCGGCGGTTCAGTTATCATCGCCACTATTATCAGCAGCGGTTTCATTTCGTTGAGCCTCAGGACGACCTCTCGCTGGACCAATTTTTGCGAAGTGGGACCGTGGCGGAAGAAAACGAGCTTCAAGCGGTGGCCGAAGCCCTTGGTATCGAACGGCATCGTCGGCAATCGATCATTCAACTCAGCAACGGCCAAATGCGGCGCGCCCGGATCGCACGGGCGTTGCTCAGCCGGCCCGACTTGCTCATCCTGGATGAGCCATTTCTCGGCCTTGATCGGCGCGGTCAAGCCGATTTGTCGCGGATGCTCGGCGAATTGGCGGGGCAAGGACAGCGGTTGCTCCTCCTCACCAGCCAATCCGATGTGCCCGAATGGGTGACCCGCATTTGGGATTTGCCTGGTGGTACCTCCTTTCCCGAGCCATCGAACGAGTTGGCGCGGCCCGCCGGAGTTGGAAGCGACGGCCCGACTCTCGCTTCGCGTCGTGGGTCGGTCGAACCGATCATCGAAATGCGCGGGGTCCAGGTCGCCTATGGCGCAAATGGTGTGCTGACCGATGTCGATTGGATCGTGCACCGAGGTGAGCGTTGGGCCATCCTCGGACCGAACGGGGCCGGCAAATCCACGCTGCTGAGTTTGCTCTGCGGCGACCATCCCCAAGCGTACAGCAACGACGTCCGCCTGTTCGGCCGTCGGCGCGGCACCGGCGAGACGATTTGGGATGTCAAGGCACGGGTCGGTCTCGTTTCGCCCGAGTTGCATCTTTACTTCACCTTCCATCTGTCCGCCTTCGAGGTGGTTGCCACCGGATGGTTCGACGTCGTTCAGCCACGGCCGCTCTCCGACGACCAACGACTCACCACGATGAGTCTGCTCCGGGCCTGGGGATTAGATCATTTCGCCGATCGACCGTTTCAACAATTGTCCACCGGGGAACAAAGGCTCTTCTTGCTCGCGCGAGCCATTGTGAAATCGCCGGAACTGCTGATCCTCGACGAACCGTTTCAAGGGTTGGACGGGTCGCGAGTGCAATTTCTCCGAACCTGGCTCGATCGTCAGTTGACGCCCGCGCAGACTCTCCTGTTTGTGACGCATCGCGAGGAGGAGTTGCCGCCGAGCGTCTCGCGGCGACTCATTCTCGACCGCGGTCGGATCATTTCCCTTCGTTGATCCGGATGTTGCGGAAGAGGACAGGCTCGTTATCACGGCTGAGATGCTGGAAACCGAGATGTCCACGACGTGGTCGATCTTTGATCGGAGGAGCATCGGTGCCATCGTGCCGTTTTACCGGCGCATCGAATTGGGATAAGTCCACGTCCTGCACGAGTTCGCCATTGATCGTGACCCGCAATCGGGTTCCACGAAGTTCGATGCGAAACGAGTTCCATTCAGTAGGTCGATACACTTGCTTGGCCGGGGCGATGGCCCGGTAGATCCCGCCAGTGAGTTCCGAGTCGTTGGCCCGGGGGTTGTAGCGGAGGTCGGCGATTTGCAGTTCCATCCCATCGAAGGCAGGATCACCGCGCATCGGAGCGCGCAGGGCGATGCCCGAGTTACCCCGCTCGGTGAGCTTCACCTCGAAACCGAGGATGAAATCGTCGTATTGCCGTTCCGAGATGAGCCAGGTGCCACGCTTCTCCGGGGAGTGAAGAATGCCGTCACGAACGACCCAAGAGCCAGTATCGGGGGCCTTCTGCGCCAGATCGTGCCAAGTGGTAATGACCCAGCCTTGGGGAATCCCGTCCTTGGGGAAAAGGGGCACAAATCCGGTTTCGTCGGCCTCGAGGCCGGAACACACGCAAAACATTCCCAAGAGAAGCAAGCCGAAGCCCACACGACACTGCGGCGTCATTGTCGAGATCCCTGCTAGATGGAAAAGGCCGTCACGGGCACACACTACCGCTGTGCCATTGTACTCCACGTTGTGAACGGGTGACTGAGTTGCCCCACAAGGCGCTCTGACGATTGTTCCGACCTACATCCGAATCGACGAGCCAACATGCCTCGCGGCAAATAGCTGGTGCCAGCGAGACAGAAAGAAAACGTTCAGGCATGCCCAGAGTGATGGCGGAGAAGATCAGGCAGAGATTATCTGTCGTTGACGACGGATCGACGAACAGCAGGTTCATCGGCCCCCAAGTGAGGCACACGGTTTGTGTCTAATATGGGTGCCGACTTCCGATATCGACTTTAACGGATGTCGGAAAGGCTCCTGAGGGAAAGGCTCGGATCGCTGATTTGCGGCGAGACGGGTCGTTGGGACGTAACTTGTTTTCGGAGCTACTATAAAATGGTCGTCTGCCCTCGCGAGGTCTCGAGGTTCTGGTCTCGATGCAAAAGCGCACCGATCGTAGCCGATCGTGGCTGGGTCCGAACCCTCTGCTGCTGCTGTTCTTGCTCCTGTTTTTGCCTCTTTTGTGGGTGTATGGGCGAGAGCCGGGAGGATACCAGCTGGGGTACGGCGAGTTGAAGCAAATCTTACAAGCACCTGGGGTCCAGTTTCGCGAGGTGAGGGTCGGTCGGTCGGAAATTCGTGGGAAGATATTCGTGCAGGATGCCGTCTCCGGGGCACTTGCCGAGGGCGGGTCGAAGCCGACTCTGAGCCGCTCGATCCTGTTCCGTTCGCCGCGACAGGGTGTGGAATTGGACGCCGAGCTACAGAAACTGCTCGATGAGAAGATCGGAGCGGGTTACACGGCGGAGGAAGAGGATGGCCCCGCGCGGTCGCTGGTCTCATTTTTGTTCACGGGTCTGATGATGGTGGGCGGCCTGGTATTGGCCTTCATGCTGCTCCGCTGGATTTCCGGAGGTCAGAACCCGTTCAGTTTCGGTCGCAGTCGTCACAAGCTGTACGAGCAGAAGGACAAGAAGGTCACGTTTGCGGATGTGGCGGGAATTGACGAAGCGGTGGCGGAACTTCGGGAAGTGGTCGATTTTCTGAAAAGGCCGGAGCGGTATCAGGCGTTGGGGGGGCGCATCCCCAAAGGTGTGTTGTTGGTCGGACCTCCCGGAACAGGCAAAACGCTTTTGGCCCGAGCCGTCGCTGGCGAGGCGGATGT
>CAKZUU010000173.1 GCA_937922175.1 uncultured Gemmataceae bacterium | reverse complement strand
GAAATCGGCATGGGCTGGTTCGAAATTTCGTTTACACGGACGTGCAGGCGCGGCACATTTCCGTCCATGCGGGTGGTGTGCTCGAGGTTTTGTCGTGTCTTTACGACGCCGATTCTCTCGTGAAGGAATTGTTGCGTGAGGCCCAACGCTGACGATCTTCGCCGTCTGCCGTCCAGGCCGCTTCCCGTGCCGACCAATTGGGCTTCCTACATTTACCCTTGGCTCTGGGGAGGGTTGCTGATTACCTGGACTTGGATGCTCCTCATGCCGATCCCCGATTCAGCAAAGCGGTTGAGCGGGCCGGACCTGATGTTTTGGTTCGGGAAGGGGCTTCATGTCACAGCGTACGCCGTGTTGTCCGTTTTGACTTGGCTGTTGCCGGTCCGCGAATCCCTTCGTTGGCTAATGATCTTTCTCCTGATCGGGCATGGAGGAATAACGGAGTTTTTTCAACAGTTTGTCGGTCGCGGATCATCGTGGTTGGATTGGGGCCGCGACGTCGCCGGGATCTTCCTTGGCACCGTTTTAGCCCGCGGAGGACGGTCGGCTCGTCGGCGACGACAGATACGGCAGTGCCCCGTTCAAGACGACTCCCCCGAGAAACACGATCACACTTCCGACCTGAGATAACGTGAGCTGCCACAATACAGGGTCGGTATCGTTTCGTAACGTTTCATTGAAGAAACGATGGACAGCATAACCCAGCATCAGGACCACGAAGACTTGCCCGTAGTAACGGCGAAATGGGTAGAAAGTGAGAAGCACGAACAGCAACAAGACCATGCTGATCGTCTCGTAAACTTGCGTCGGGTGCAATGGCAAACTTGCGGGTTTGAACTGCACGGCGCGTGACTCTCCTTGGTTTCGGACGACCAAACGTAGCCATTTTTCCCCCCGAGGCCAATCGAACAGCACTCGGCGAAGTTCGTCAGTGGTCGCGGTGGGGCGATCATTGACACTCTCGATGACGTCGCCTCGCATCAAACCGGCCAAGGCGGCTGGTGATTGGGGTTCGATCGGCCCAACGATGGGCGGCGAATCGGGGACAAGGAGAGTCGCCTCGTCCAGGCCGAAGCCGACGGACGTCTGCCAGCCATTTCCCACGACCAGTTCTCGCGCCGGGGCCGTCAACAACGGATAACGCAGACCCCACGAACAGTCGTCGGAACAGACATGGCCGAAACAGCAGCCGTTGAGCAAACAGCCGATGCGGCCAATTGCTAAACCGATACACGCCCCCGGTGCGACAGCATCGGCGAGCCGCCAAGTCGGAACACGAAGTCGGCCGGAAGAGAGGAGCCGTGCCAGCCCATAACCGACCCAGCCCCCGATAGCCGATCCGTAGAAGACGATACCGCCTTCCCAGAACCGAAAAAATTGGTGCCAGGGGATGCCATATTGAATCATGAATACGATACGTGCACCAATAATGCCCCCCACGAAAATTGGTAAGGCCAGGTCCAGAACGACGTCGCGGGAGATCCCCTCGCGCTCCGCCCGCCGACCCACCAACCACATGCTGACGACGAACGATAAGAACAGCATCAAACCGAAGCCGTAAATGGGGATCCCGTCGGGCCACCAGTCCAACGGGACAGGGATGCGGAAAAGTACCTGCTGCATCGTGCCGCTCTTTTGAGAAAAGATCGCTCCTCGGATCAAAATAGCGACGGCACCTGGCTCCCACAACAGCGATTGGGCAGCCGGGAAACGGAACCAGCAGGCACTAGACGATTCCTTTGGCGCGCCACTCTTCGACTTCCCCCGGTGTGGCGCCGAGCAACTCGCTCAGTACCTCATTTGTGTGTTCGCTCAAACGAGGCGGCATCGTCGGTTTCGGCAGGATGGCACCTGTGATGTGGAAGGGACTTCCCAGCAGATCGACCGGTCGGCCCTCGGGATCATGAACCGTCATGCGCATGCCTCGCTCCAAAACGGCCGGCTCGGTGAAGACTCGATCGTAGGACCACACTTCGGCATAGGGCACCTCGGCCGCTTCCAATGTCGGAATCCATTCGCGGGTCGTCCGCTCCTTCAAGATGTCAGCGACGATCGTCACCACGATCTGTCGATGCCGAACACGGTTGTCGTTGGTCGCGAATCGAGGGTCTGCCGCAAGGTCGGGTCGGCCGACGATATGACAGAAGCTCCGCCATTGTCGGTCGTTGCCGATGGCCAGCACCAGCCAATGATCGGCGGTCGCAAACAATTGGTAGGGCACGATCTGCAAGTGAGCGTTACCCTGGCGAGGGGGGAGGTCGCCGCTCGTGAGATAAGCTTGAGCGACGTTTACTTGGGCGGCGAGGGCGCAATCCATAAGTGCGAGATCAATGGCGTAACCGTGCCCCGAACGTCGCCGAGCCGACAAACAGGCGAGAATCGCGGTGACAGCGTAAAGCCCTGTCAAAATGTCGGTGACCGCCACACCGACTTTGCAGGGCGGTCCCTCGACCGGTCCGGTGATCGCCATGAATCCGCTCAACGCTTGAATGATGAAGTCGTACCCCGGCCTGTCCCGCCACCGTCCCGTTCGACCGAATCCCGAAATCGAACACACCACCAATTGCGGATGTTCAGTCAACAACTCGCTCGGTCCGACCCCCAAGGCGGACGTGCTGTCGGTACGAAAATTTTCGATCAGCACGTCGCAGCGGTGGAGCAGCCGGTGGAATAATTCCCGCCCTTCGGGCTTGGAGAGATCCATGGTGACGGAGCGTTTTCCTCGATTGCAAGAGAGGAAATAAGCGCTCAAGTCGTCGAGAAACGGCGGACCCCAGGCCCGCGTCTCGTCGCCCATGCCAGGGCGCTCGAGCTTGATCACATCGGCACCCAGATCGGCCAAAATCTGCGCGCAAAACGGACCAGCCAGCACACGCGAGGCGTCCAAAACGCGAATGTCGTTGAGCAATGCCGTCGAATCTGTATCCATAGCGCTGCATCGAACATGAAACCGGCGTCGCTGACAAGTCCGAAATCATCGTGGCCATGACGCGCGTCCTTCATCTGCTGGTCGACCCGGAGGCTGACGGTATCGCCGGTAGTTGGCAGACGCTGGACGCTCTCCTCCAGACCCGGGGTGTCCAATCGCTCTTCGCCCTGACTCCGGAATGGTCGCAGCGGATGGGACCCGGAGACGCGCCAGCGTATCTGCTACGGACGTCACGCCCCCGGAGCTTCAGCTTCTGCCGCGATTGGTTGCGAGTGGTCCGGGAAACGAAGCCCGACATCGTCCAAATCTGGGGAACCGGAGGTCTAGGTTGGGCGTGGGTGTCGCGCGTTGTGCATCGACACTCGGCTCATGTTCTCGTCGATGACTCGGGCGCAGCGGTCTCTTGGTGGGGCCGACAGCTGCTTCGCCTCGTAGATGCCATCGTCGTCGGCGCGTCGTCGCAAGCGGAGAAGTATGCCGTTGCCAAGCCTGCCCCACAATCTCTCGCCGTGATTCCGCCAGTCCGACCTTCAATCGACACCGATTTGTTTGCCGAGTGGCCGGCGTTGAGGCGACAAGCCGCTGTGCCTGAGAATGCGCGACTGGTACTCGTCTCGGGGCCGCTCGAGCCTGGCTTCGGCCTACGCGAAGCGATTTGGGTGTTTGATATCTTGAAATACATCGATCCCTCGCTTTGGTTGGTCATCGTCGGCGACGGGTCTCAGCGTCGCGCTGCGGAGAAATTTGCTCGCCTTTTGGGTGGGGACGATGTGCGAATTCGATTCGTCGGCTGGACGCCAAATGTCTTAAGCTGGTTAGCGGGATCTGATTTGGTTTGGCTCATGGGTTGCCGGGGCGGTTTGGGCCTCTTACAAGCCGCAGCTGACTTGGGTGTGCCCGTGGTGGCCCGGCAACGAAGAGATTGGGCCGAACTGGTTCCCCCCAGTGATCAAGTCATTTACGTTGCGACGTCAGATAAACACGAGTGGGCAAAGGTCAGTCGAGAAATGCTCGTGCGTGCGGGAGCGACGCGGGAATTTCGGGGGACATCGTCTCAAGTCGGCGCACCGTTTGCTGCAAATGAGATTTTGGAGCGTTGGGTCGCGCTCTACGACCGATTGCGGGATCGAGGGTTGTCTCGACGCGACTCGCCGTTACCCTGAACAGAGATGGAATCGAGAAGGAGCGACGATGCGGGAGGTGCTCACGCTCATCATGGCCGGTGGGAAGGGGACCCGACTC
>CAKZUU010000172.1 GCA_937922175.1 uncultured Gemmataceae bacterium | reverse complement strand
GACGGCGATGGAATAGGCACACGCGGCTTGCGAAATGGCCGGTCCGAATTCAGCTTGGATCGACCGTCGTTTCGGCTGGCCCCGTCCCCAATCGACCTCCGCGAGAGTGGCGGCCAAGAACTCACCGCTGCCCACGGTAATGATCGTTTGCGGCGGCTCGCGCAGTCGAGCGATGACTTTCCGAGCCGCATCCCGCAACCGCTGACGTTGGATTTCGGCGACCCGGCGAGCGAGATCGAGAGTCTCGTCCGTCCGAGTCATTTCAGAGTCCCCGCCCAGGATACGGGCCAGCCGGGCATGAGCCAAGGCGCGAGTCGCGGGTCGACCATCCGCCGTGTGACAATCCTGGGGATTTTCGGGCAGATGCTCCAATAGCAGGTAGACATCCAGGGTCGTGGCAAAAAGTTCCGCGGCCACTGCTTCGGAGACCAGCGCACAGACAGGAGTCCGCCGTACACCCGTGTACACCAACTCACCGGAACGGAGCCGTTCTGGATCGGTTCCACCTTTATGGATTGGTCGACCGTTCTCTAACGCGGTCAGGTCGGTCGTGGTCGAGCCGGTATCCACGACCAAGGCCGAGCCTTGGGGAACCAGGCGCCCACACCACACCGCGGTGGCAAGCCAATTGGCGGCGGCCACTGCCAACCAGTCATGCTTCGCTTCCGCCGGAGAGACAAACCGCGCGTGCGTGGTCCAGACTTGAACGGGAGTTTCCCCGGCCATCCGTTGCACCGCTCGCAGGATGGCGTGAACACCATCTCGTTTGGTGACGTAGCAATCACACAACTCGCCGGTCATGGTCACAGCGATGAGGTCGTGCAGCGGGGCCATTCGGCGGAGGGCGGTCAACTCGGCCGTCAAGCGACGAGGCTGCTTCCACAACGCGAAAGGCCGCTGCATCGCGGTGCCATCGGTATGGGCAACTTTGATGTGGGCCCCGCCGATGTCGAATCCAAGAACATTTGGAGGCATACCGTCTTAATATACGCAAGCGACCCTGGACATGGCCGCGAGACATGCCAGAAAAGATCGGCCCCGGCAAGGTTCGATTCAGGGAGATTTGCTGGGAGCCAATTCCGGCTCCTCGGTCTGCGAAATCGGGGCACCGACAACAGGTGAGGGTGACGGCGGCGTGAAGGTACCTGGACTCGGAGCGGTCGGAGCGGGATTTTTCAACCGATACTCCACCCGCTCCAAGATGCGTTCGCTCCTCGGGCGATCGCCGAACAGCTTGATGTGCACTTCGACCCGCGACAGCGGCGGATCGTTGGGCCATTCCCGTGGTTCGGAGCGAACCGTGAGAAAGACCGGGCTTCCATCGTCGAGGGTGCTATCGATTTCCGCCAGATTTTTGCTGAGGCGTGGGCGTTCGATCGGCAGACCGAGATCAGACAGGGCCGCTTGCACAGCTGTCGTCGTCTCTTCGATGCTGGCGGGGTACGTTCGGGCGACAGTGCCCCGCTTGATCCCTAACGCCGCCACGCCCCCGCCCACCGCACCGGCTGCTAACATCAAACAGCCGGTCTGGCTGAGCGCGACGCCGGCAGCCACCAGCCATCCCAAGCGCCAGCTATCCCTCGTCATGGTCGCAAAACCATAACAATTTTCTGAAGAGATACAAGAGCAACAAAAGCGTCGGATTTGGTGGAACGTTGGTGCTGAAGGATGGACGCCTGTATGCCACGATATTTGGTGGGAATCGACTTGGGGACGACCAACAGTGCCTTGGCCTTCGTGGATTCGCTCACAGCTGGCCGCTCGGGCCGTCCACCGATTCAGACCTTCGCGGTGCCCCAACTGGTGCAACCCGGCGAGATGGGCCAACGCCCGTTGCTACCGTCGTTCCTCTATCTCCCCGGACCTCACGATTTGCCCAGCGGCTCGACCAAATTACCCTGGGACGAGAACCCGCCGCATGTCATCGGCGAGTTTGCCCGCAACCACGGCGGCCGAATTCCCGGCCGCCTGGTCTCCTCGGCCAAATCCTGGCTCTGTCATGCCGGGGTCGACCGAACCGCCCCCCTCCTCCCTTGGTCGGCCCCTCCCGAGGTTTCTCGTCTCTCCCCTCTGGAAGTTTCCACGCGGTATCTCCGCCATTTCGTCGATGCCTGGAATCATACCCGAGCCTCTTCCGTCGACGACCGCTTGGAAAAACAAACGATCGTCCTGACTGTCCCTGCCTCGTTCGACGATGTCGCACGAAATCTTACCATGGAGGCGGCGCAGCGTGCCGGCTTGGAACACGTCACCCTGTTGGAGGAGCCTCAAGCGGCGTTCTACTGTTGGTTGGCCCTGCACCCCGGTCAGGAAATCCAACAATTGAGACCTGGCATGCTTTGTCTGGTCGTGGACGTTGGCGGCGGCACCACCGATTTCAGTCTCATTCGCGTTGGCGAACAAAGCGGCGAGCTCGCCTTTATTCGTGAGGCCGTCGGCGATCACCTCCTGCTCGGTGGCGACAACATGGACCTCGCCTTGGCCAAGGCCGTCGAGGCCAAGATCCCCCAGGCAGGCAAGCTCGATGCGGCCCAATATGCCTCCTTGGTGCAAGCCTGCCGACTCGCGAAAGAGACCCTCCTGAGGCCAGACGCCCCCCCTTCGATGCCCGTCACGATCATGGGACGCGGACGGGCCGTCGTCGGCGGCGCACGGCACACTGAGCTAACTCCTGCCGAAGTGCGGCAAATCATCGTCGATGGATTCTTCCCCTCCACTCCTCGACAGGCGATCCCCTCACGTGGTGCTCCAACCGGTCTCCATGAAATGGGTCTCCCCTATGTCCGCGACCCCGCGATGACGCGGCATTTGGCTGCCTTTCTCGCTGCTCACTCGCCCACACCTCCCGATGCCGTCTTGTTTAACGGAGGAGTCTTCCAACCTGCCGTCTTACAGCAACGACTCCTGGAGGTGATGCAGGAATGGTACGGGCCTGATTGGCAGCCCATTCGCCTGACCAACCCCTCGCTCGACTTGGCGGTCGCTTGGGGCGCTGCTTCCTTCGCTTGGTTGCGCCACATCGGGGGACGACGCATCGGCGGCGGAATCCCACGATCCTACTACATCGGTGTCGGAATGTCCGCACCGGCCATCGCCACCTCTGCCGATTCCGAAAGCCGATCACCCCTTGACAAAAAAGTGAACGTGCTGTGTGTCGCTCCGCAGGGGCTGGAAGAAGGCACGGAAATCGAACTTCCGGCCCCGGTTCTTGAACTATCGCTGGGGCAACCTGTCCAATTCCCTCTCTATAGTTCGACGGTGCGGGCCGAAGACAAGCCGGGCCAGGTTTTAAAACTCTCTCCCCACCAACTTCTACAGTTACCACCTCTCCAAACGGTTCTGCGAGGAGGCAAACGGAGTGCCGGCGTCAAACATGTGCCCGTGACCCTGCTCACCCGCAGCACCGAGATAGGCACCCTCGAACTGTTTTGTGTCTCGAAGGATCAGAACAATCGTTGGCGACTCGAATTTAATGTTCGTGATTTGGTGCAGCCCGGTGCTTCGGACAAACCTGAAGAAAGCTCGGCTCAACCGACCGACGTCTGGCCCGAATCGCAAATTCAACAGGCCGCCCAGTTGATCCGCGGAACGTTTTCGGCCACGGGAGAATCGCAGCCCGCCCCGAACGAACTGACCAAAGCCTTAGAAACGGTGCTCGAAGCATCCCGCGACCGTTGGCCCACCGGTTTGTGCCGACGGTTGTGGGAATTTCTCCTTGAAATCGCTGACGCCCGACGACGTTCGCCGCAGCGAACTTCCCGCTGGTATCATCTCGCCGGATTTTGCCTCCGACCTGGTTTCGGCGATTCTCTGGATCGATTTCGGGTCGAGCAATTATGGAAACTGATGCACGCTCCCCGGAACGACGCAACCGGCAAACCCGTCCCCCCCGGTGGCGAGGGCGGTGCCGACGTTTGGATCATGTGGCGCCGCGTGGCCGGTGGTTTGAACGGTGCACAGCAACACAGCCTCTTTGATCGACTTCGACCCATTCTGATGCCTCGTGGAAAAGTCGTCATCAAACCGGGAGCCAATGAATTAGCCGAGATGTGGCGCGCTATTGCCAGCCTCGAACGCATCGACCCGAAACATAAGCAATCTCTCGCTGAGATATTGCTTAAACAAATCTCACAGCCTCCGTTCCCAACATATGCTTTCTGGTCGCTCACCCGATTGGGAGCAAGAGCTCTTCTCTACGGACCGATGAATTCTATCATTCATCCTCATGTGATCGAGAGCTGGCTCGATCAACTGATAACGATCACCCCGACTAATGATAATGATCGGTTAGCTTGGTGTTATTGTCTCGCTCAATGGGCACGACGCACGGGGCAGCGAGCCATCGACATCGATGAATTGCACGCCCAACGTGTTCATGATCGATTACGTGAGAACCAAGCCCCTGCCGAATGGCAGCGTATGGTGATGGAGGTCATTGACACACAAACCGAGGATCGCCAGCGCCTGTTTGGCGAATCGCTGCCGATCGGGCTTCGTTTGGCCGAGAGCCGAGAGTGACCCGCCGGCCGTGCGGAGCGTGCGGGCCGCCGCTTCCGGAACGACGCCTGGTTCACCAGGATCGCCCGCGTTTTTTTGCAACCTGGCCGGCCGTTTGACATCTGGGGTGGCTCCATGAATCTCGGCAACGAGCCGCCGATGCTGAGGTTCGCGGAGCCGCCCCAGATGTAGAAAGCGCGTCCCGGCAAGAGCACGCGGGTCAGGTTGCCGAGCCAGGTGTGCAGACCCCGTGCGATCGCTGTCGGGCCGGTGGGGGGGTGCTAGCCAGCGGTGCTACCCCCCCTCCCAACGGTTGAAAAGTGTGCCAGAATCCCCCTGATGGGCCTTGGACCAGGTTAGCTTACGATGATAAATGCCGTCACTCGGCCGTTGATGTTGCCGGCGGCGTTCCCGAAGAAGAAGTTGCTCAAATCGTCGAACTCAAATGTCAGCTCGATAATCGAACCCTCAACCAGGCTCGAACCATTAAAGACCGACCGAACCATGGCACCGCCGTCCTTCTTGGCCTTCAGCCCTTCGATCCCTCCAAACTTGACCTGGACCTTCCAATCGCCTGGTCCGAGGTCAATCTCGTCGACGAACCCCTCCACGGAGAAACGCTGGTGTTTCGCCAAGCTGAAGGAAATAGAACGTCTGCCAATCCCCCCATGATTTCGGAACCAGTATTCCAGGTCGAGATTGCTTTTCTGGTCGTCCCTCATCTGCAACCAGCCATTGTTACTGTTGATCGACAGCGGTTCTCTCGTGTCGGTTGTTGGCGGCAGGATGCCGATGAGAGACTCCCGACTGACGACGGTGACGGGATCGGACAGACCCGTTAGGGAAGTGTCGGAGGGCAAGCGGACGTTAAAATTGAAGTCGTAATCACCAGCGTCCTCCGGCCCGGGATAATCGGTATTGTCGTCGCCGTCCTTCGTGATCACGAGGCTGCTATAAACCACCGTGACCAGGAAGTCTTCCACCAACGGGTTGAGCCCCATGCTCCATTCCTCGCCGTCGGTGCGACCGTCGCCGTCGGTGTTCGCGTTGTTCGGGTCGGAGCGATACCGGCCGCCGTTCCAGTTGAATTCGGCGCCATCGACGATGCCGTCGAAGTCGGCGTCGGCCATGAGCGGATTGCTAAAGACGCGGTACGGGGCCTTACCAACCGGCCGCACGATCCATCGCTTCGATTCGATATCGACCAGTTCGGCCTCGTCGCCATCGGTCCGCATGTCGTGGTCGGTGTCGGCATCGAGCGGGTTGGTCCAGTTGACTCCCAGGTCACGGAGCAGAAAGCCGCGAACTTCCTGGAAGTCGGTCAGTCCGTCGCCGTCGGTGTCGAGACTGCGGGGGTGCAGGAGCAGCCGCCTTTCCTCGCCGTCGAGGATGCCGTCACCGTCGGTGTCCGCGTTGTGCGGGTCGGAGGTGACGTGCACCGTGACCGGTGTCCCCCGGATCAGAGGGTTCGTGCTGACGAGGTAATAGGTCACGTACCAGCCTTCGGTCTCCTCGATGTTGGCCAGGCCGTCGCGGTCGTCGTCGGCGAAGCGGTCGCGGTCGGTAGGGTCGGTCGGGTTGCCGCCCAGCCGCCGCTCGACGCCATCGGGCACGGAGTCGCCGTCCGTGTCGGGGTTGGCTGGGTTCGTGGTGACAGAGATTTCCGCGGGGGACCCAGCGGGCGGATTGCGGAGCGTGATCCTGTATCCTCGCACCTCGTCGAAGTCGGACACCGCGTCGCCGTCGGTGTCCCGGCTGCGCGGGTCGGTGACAACGTCCGTTGGCCCTGAGCGATTCGCCCGGATGATCAGCCCGGCGCTGTCGCGGTCCAGGTCGCCGGGGGCCTCCTCGTCATCGCCCAGACCGTCGCCGTCGGTGTCGGCCAGGGTGGGGCTGGAGAAGACGTGTCGCGAGCCGAGCGGGCCGAGATCCACCCTCCAGCCGATCAGCGCCTCGAAGCGGTCGTCCAGACCGTCGCCGTCGGTGTCCCTGTTCTGGTCAGAGGTGCCGTACAGGAACTCCAGGTTGCCGGGCAGTCGATCGCTGTCCAAGTCCTGGACGAAGACCAGCTTGACGTCCGATTTTGGCGTCAGAATGACATCATCCAGGGTCTTCGGCCGCACGAGGCCCGTGGGCGTCAGGATCTCCCATGCTTTGGCAAGCCCGGATTCCCGAGCGACGGTGCGGATGCGGAAGATCCGCTCGTACCCGCTGACGGGGTCCTTGACAATAGAATAGCTGTTGCGCAATTGCTCCTCGCTCAGGCTGCGGCTTGGCGTCACCGACTCGTCGTACTCCTTCAGCCGCATGTTCGCGAGAGCCTGGCGGAGCGTGATACCGACGTGGACGCCGGCACGGTCGAAAACGACGCGGCGGTCGTTTTGGTCCACCCTGTCGTCCCCGTTGGTGTCGATGACAATCCGGCCGGAGGCGACGGCGACGCGGTTGTACTCGGTCAGGTCGCCTTCGCCGTCGCCGTCGCTGTCGGTCCCGCCGTAGTCGATCACCAAGCTGGTCGTCCGGTCGGTCACATCTTGCGAGGCGAAGGCGAAGTTACGGCCGGCCTCGTCGATGATGTCGAAGTTGGAGATGCGGAACACCAGGCCAGACGGGTTCTTCATCAGGGTCTCAACCTGGCTGGGGAAGATGGAATCGTTGGCGAAGATGAAAGGCCCGCGCTCAGGGACGAGAGGCCCCAGGTTGAACCCTTCGGCCGGGGCGCTTTCGGGCAACAGGGTGGCCACAGGTACCAGCCGCGTCGGCTCACTCGGGTCGTACAAAAAGGCGGTCAGTTGCAGATTGCGGATGTTGAAGGCCATGGTGCTGGCATTCTTGAGAAACACCGTGACCTGCATCCGCGCCCCGGTCACTGTCCGCTCGAGGGTGGATCCCACGGTCCTCTCGGCGTCGGTCTGCAATGACTCCTCGTAGGCCCGCTGGGTGGCCTGTTCGGACTCGCTGGTTTGGGAGAAGGTCCAACTACCGGTCCAGCCGACCTCCAACCCGACGCTGGTCTCGAACTCGGTCCCGCCGCCCAAGAGGAACCCGAACAGACTGGGGTCGATGGTGAACTCGGTGCTGGCCGACAGCTTGGAGAATGCCTCTTGGGTGTTCGAGTTGGTGTTACTGTACTTCTGGTTCGCGCTTTGGGAGAGCGTCGATGTGACGGACTTGCTCTGCAGCTCGCGGGTCCCGGTCGAGGTCGTCTCGGTAAAGCGGACATCGAGAGCGAGGTTAATGTCTCCGATCTCGATGGTCGGCGTTGGCAGGTCGGCCACGAGCGGGTTGCGGTTGGCCGAGATGATCTCGTCGCCGTCGGAAATACCGTCGCCGTCGGTGTCGGCGTGGGTCGGCGAAGAGCCGATGCCGACGAACTCGGTGCCGTCGTCCACGCCGTCGCCATCGGAGTCCTGCTTCAGGTGGTCGGAGAAAATCTCATTGTACTCCTGGAAATCGCTCAGCAGATCGCCGTCGGTGTCCGCGTTGCGCGGGTCGCTAGCGAGTTGCAGTTCCACCGCGTCGCTCAGGTCATCCCCGTCGGTATCGGCCTCGCGCGGGTCGCTGGTGACCCACCAGCTTCGCGTTTCGCCGCTGGCGAGCTTGACGGTCACCCTCCAGCCGCGCTGCTCGACGTGGTCCGGCAGACCGTCCTCGTCAGTGTCCTCGACCTCGGATTGTTGGGGACCGGTGCCGTGAAAAGTCGCCCGACTTGGGTCGATCATCAAGCCGCCGGGCGACAGCTGGGCAGGAGCCGGTGGGTTGCCGGCCTGGTCCTGAACGTTCACGACCGTTACGACGAAGTTCAGGGCATTCTGCGAGAACGTCGTCAGTTTGACGGCGGTGCGGGTTTCGTCGAGGAACTCGGCGTCTTTCACCAGGACGACCGCTGACTCGCCGTTGGCGCTCGCTTGCACGATGGAATAGTTGGCGATGTTGATGGCACTGTCGGACATCGGCTTGCTAAAGGAGACAACGACATTGGTGTTGCTCGTCGAGACAGCGCCCGTGACCCGTGGCGGCGTGGCGTCCATCGAAACGGAAGACCGAGTGGAGCCTTTAAAAACCCCGGCCCCGTTGGGAACAGTCACTAGCCACCCACGCAGGGACCGAAGGTTATTTAGAAACACGTTGTAGTTGATGCTCTCCTGCGGTGACGTCGTCAAAACGACGCGATTAAGTCCATTGATCAACTGAGCCTTTTCGACGGTGAGTCCGGGGATGACGTATGACTCGGCTCGCGCGGCGTGCTTTCGGAGCGGTTGATTAAACTGAAGCACCAATGTCCTGTTGTCCAAAACTGTCACGCTCTCCAGAAGCGGCCTCGACCAGGATCTGGGGATGTTGCGTCCGTTCTGGATCGTTAGACCAGTGATGGTAGGGTCTTCCACGTCGGGGGCGATCTTAAAAACCTTGCTTCCCACGCCGCGAACGACCAGTTTGTCTTCACCTGGGCCCGAGATGGTCAGGGAATCGGTGATAGAGATCGGACCGGATCTCGCCACTTCGATCGTGCCCTCAAGACCGTCGGCAAAGAGGATCTCGTCGTGGCCCGGGTTGAGGTTAGCCGCGGCCACAGCCGCTCGCAGCGAGCCGGGACCGAAATTCGCAAGCGAGGTGACGGTGAACACGGCGGGCGCGATGCGGCCCTCCAGCGGCTCGAAGCGCGGGCGGAACCGGGCCGGGGCCTTGCTGATGGTGTGGGACGGGCGAGCGAACAGTTTGCGGATCCAGGATCGGTTGAACATGGCGATCTCCTCCCATTGCGGGATGGTCTGCGATACAATGGGAGGTGAACGAGCCGGGCGCGCAGACCGTGCGCCCGATCGCTGTCGGGCCGGTGAGGGGGTAGCTTGGCGGCACAACCTCACCGGCCGTGTTGTTTCTCGTGACGGCTCAGCCGTATAACTCGTTCGGCAGAACTTGAGTGATTAAGGCTGAACTGGTCTTACTTACCCTCCACGGCTCTCCAAAAATCCGCTACGGATTTGTCGTTGATCATTTCCAGCCCCTTGAGTGACCGCACGAACTCCGCAAGATCTGGACGATAATCGAAGTACAGGTGCTTCAGGGGCAGTTCCTGGAGCGGCCCCAGCTCCTGAACGCGGCTATTCACGATGCTCAACTTCTCCAGCTTCAGGCCGCGTAACGGCTTCAGGTCGGCGACCGGCACGGAGTCCAGGACGAGATGCCGCAGGGATTTCATGCCCGCGAGCGGAGAAAGGTCAGACACCGAGAGTTCGGCCAGATTCAGGTACTCCAGGGGCATCCCCTGGAGCGGACTCAGGTCCGAAACCCCGCGCGCCCAAGCGATGTCCAGCCACTCCAAGGGCATCCCCTTCAGCGGTGCCAGGTCGGTGATGCGGGTACTTTGAAGCGTAAGCCCTTTCAGTCGCATCCCCTGCAATGGAGAGAGGTCGGCGATCCGGGTTTCGCCCGCAGCCAGGTACGTGAGGGGCATGCCCTTCAGCGGACTCAAGTCGGCGACTTGGGTGCTGCTGCAGCAAAGGGAGATCAGTCGCAACCCCCGCAAGGAACTTAGGTCCGACAGCTTTCCCATTCTGGGGTAGGTTCCGGGGCACGTCAGCCGCTCCAACCCCTGGAGGGCACGCACCGGAGAAATGTCGTCCACATCGTCGGTGAAGAAACTCAGCCCCGTTACGACGCCGTTCTCGATGGTGGGCGTCACCGTGCCATCGAACGCGGGGTTCAGCTCTTTCAGCCGCCGAACAACGGCCTTGACCTGCTGCCCGGCGGGCAACTGGGCCACGGACCGTTCCCACCGCGCAGCCTCGGTCAGCGGTTCATTCTCCTTGCTGATCCGCACGATCTGGCGGCCATTGCGGGTGACCGTGACCAGTTCCTGATGCACGAGCTTGCCGTCCTTGCTGCCTTGGACTTTGTACTGGCCTGGCTTCAGGCGAATCTCCTTAGCCCCCGCGCCAGTGATTACTACGTCAGCCCCATCTACGGCCACGCTCACGCCGGGGTCATCGACCTCAACCAGCGTCCCTTCCGGTGAGACCAGGCGGATCACCGTGCCGCGCAGGTCGGTCAGGTGAGTCGCCTCGGTCATCCCCAGGCCAACCACCAGCAAGACCAGCGCTGCTGTGGCCCAGCGCCACCGCCGAATGGTGCGACGCGGCGGAGCGGGCGATGGGATCGTGGGCGAGGAGATCAGCACCGGGCCGTGCCCTTGCAAACTCGCTAATAAGCTCGTCAGTGAGTCGGCGACCTCCGCTGCCGAAGCGGGGCGGTCCGCCGGCTTCTTGGCGTGCAACTGCTCAATGATGCGGCAAAGAGCGTCGGGGATGTCCGGGTTCACCTCGCGGATGGGTCGAGGCATGTCGTCGCACACCCGTCGGATAACGGCGACCGTGTTTGCGGCCCGGAAGGCCGGTCGGCCGGTACACATCTCGTAGAGTACGCTGCCCAGGCTGAACAGGTCGCAGCGGGCGTCGATTGGCTCCCCGGCCGCTTGCTCCGGGGCCATGTACAGCGGCGTGCCGGCAATAAAGCCGATCTGCGTTAGGCTGGCGTCGGCGTCCCGCGCTAGACCGAAGTCGGTCAGCTTGACACGCCGCAACCCATCCTCCAGCAGAATGTTGGCCGGCTTGACGTCGCGGTGGATCAGCCCTTTCTTTTGCGCCGCCGCCAGGCCGTTGGCAATCTGGATACCGATACGCAGTATTTCCTTGACCTCCAGCGGCCCGCTACGCCGGATGAGTGACTCCAGGCTGCACCCGTCGATGAACTCCATTACCAGGTAGGGAACGGGACCGTCCTCGCAGACCCCGTGAATGGCGACGATGTGGTCGTCGCGGACAGCCGCAGCAGCGCGGGCCTCGCGGACGAAGCGTTGACGTGCGAAATCGGAGGCCGCCAGCGAGGGGGCCAACACCTTGAGGGCGACGACACGCAGCAGCTTGGTATCTCGGGCACGCAGGACCACACCCGTGCCGCCGTGGCCGACCACTTCGAGCACCTCGTAATGGTCCAGCCGGCCCAGCGAGCCGGCTTCCGAGGAGGGGGCCAGGAACGACAGATCCGCCGCGGCGTTTTCCACCCCGCCCAGCGCGGCCACACCCGCCGCCTCCACCACCGGGCGTTCCAGGAACTGACCAACCTGAGAATGCGCCACGAGCATCGCTTCGACCCGACGACGCAGTCCGTCATCGCCGAGACAGGTTTCATCCAGGTACGCGGTACGCTCCGCGGGCGTGGCCTTCTCCAGGGCGTTGAAGAAAACGACTTCCACGGATGAACGGCCATTCATAGCAGAACTCCGTGCATTTGACGCTGCTAACTTCAATGCGAAAAATCGGGCCGGACCCCCTCACCGATCCGCAAGATTGTTCTCGCGGGCCAGTAGCTCGCTGTAGAGCCAAGCGCGGGCAAACGTCCACCAGCGCTCGGCGGTCAACAGGGAGATGCCGAGGGCAGCAGCAGCGTCCGGCATGGAGAGGCCAGCAAAGAAGCGAAGTTGAACCAGACGGGCCTTCTCCGGCTCCTCAGCGGCGAAGCGGGTCAGAGCATTATCAAGGTCCAGCAAATCTTGCGGGGATTCGGTCACGCGGTGAAACTCCTGCAGCGGCACGCGTCGAATGCCCCCGCCGTGTTTGACCGCCTGTTTGCGACGGGCGTTTTCGACGAGGATACGGCGCATGGCCTCCGCCGCGGCGGCAAAGAAGTGGCCGCGACTGTCCCAACTGGCAGGCTGTGAGCTCCCGACCAATCGCAGAAACGCCTCATGCACCAGGGCCGTTGGCTGAAGCGTCTGTCCCGGTTTCTCGTCCGCCAGCCGTGCCGCCGCCAGCTTCCGCAGCTCGTCGTACACGAGCGGCAGAAGTTGGTCCGCGGTATGCGGATCGCCTTCTCTCATCGCGAACAGGATCCGCGTGTCCTCGCTCTTCATGTCCTTATCTTACCTCATTTTATATCATTCGATCGAGTCAAGTTTT
>CAKZUU010000171.1 GCA_937922175.1 uncultured Gemmataceae bacterium | reverse complement strand
AGATTCGTCTCACGCTGAATCCGCACGACCAGATCATGTGTCCGCTCACGTGTTGAGCCACCGGCCCCGTATGTCACCGACACAAAACTCGGCTTGAGTTGTTGGAGCGTGACGATCGTGGCGAAGAGGTCATCCCACGCCACGTCGGTCTTCGGGGGAAAAAACTCAAAACTGAATGTCGTCGGATGAACAGCGAATATCTCGCGGATATGCATGTCGTTTTTCGAGTCTCGTCTCGAGGGTCAATGCTCGGATATCGTAGCAGATTACGTGCCCTGGGACGCGCCGGCAAACGCAATTCCGTTTCGCGGCGCGTCCTCGCTTGATCTTGAACTCGATCAGGGCTGGCGACCGGCTCGATCGTTTTGCCGACATCGGGCAGGGTCAGGATACCCCAGAGCACGCCAGAAATCGTTCTGAAACGTGAGTTCAGCCGCTATTGAGGCATTGAAAATCGGAACAAGGGGGAAAGGAAAATAATCGACCGTCCCGTCGCTTGTTCGTTCCTCGCTCCGGCGGATGTCCAGAAGCATCGGTGGTGGACCTGCTGGCTCGCTTGGGCGATGTCCTGTCGGCACAACCGGCGACCGAAAATCGACTTTGCCAGCATCGATGGGCACCTGCATGGGCGAAGAGGTTGGAGCGATCTCGGTTGCAAACGGTTTGCTGAAACAGGCTGGGTCCAAATCCAGCGCCATTTGGGCATACTCGCGGGCCGCGTCCACATCGCCGGCTGCACAAGCGGCGTGGTACTTCGCCACCAACTGTGCCGCCACACGCTCGACACGGCGATGATCCAGAGCTGTCGTCAAGCGAGCTGGAGCCGAAGGCTGTTGATGTGACGTCGCCGCGACA
This sequence comes from uncultured Gemmataceae bacterium, assembly GCA_937922175.1. Taxonomy (GTDB): domain Bacteria; phylum Planctomycetota; class Planctomycetia; order Gemmatales; family Gemmataceae; genus CAKZUU01. The sequence goes on along the minus strand of CAKZUU010000171.1, from coordinate 1,681 downwards.
TCAGGCAGTCGGCCAGCGACGCGAGGTAAGTCCGTCGCTGCCGCTTCTTGGACCTGCTGTCCACCCGATCGGCCGGCATTCGTGACCATTTCGACACCACGGCCATGCCCCTGTCGATCACCTGGGCATCGCCGATCCGCTTTGGTCGATGTGTTACCGTCTTCCGGCTGGAGGACCTTTGCCGTGAGGAGGTACAACAGATGGTCACGATGGCAGGGAGAGACGACGGAGCGAATGAGCCGGTCGAAGTATGGCAACCGCACTAGCCACGACGAAGATGGCTTCACAGCTTCCTGCCGTTCAATCAGCCCCCCGTACAGCATCACCGTCGCCCCGTCCGTCATTGCCAACGCTCCCTGGGTGTGCAGCCTCTTGACGGAGGGCATTTGCAAAAACTGCGTCGTCGGGGAGCGATCCGTCCGACCCATTTCATGAACTGGCGACAAAAACGACATTGTGACCTGAATGAGCGTCGGCGGCTTGTCGATATAGGTGTACGATCCCCGGAATTCGACATCAATCACGTTGTCATCCGAACAATGCCGACCGGTGATTCCCACGTCCAGCCCTGTGACGAATTGGGTCATCTCCGGAACGAATGTTGGCTCGTCGCCCGTGGCCCGAATCGTCAAACCGCTGAGAAACTGATTCTGCCCTTGCATCTGCGTTCGTGCGGATAACAAATTTCTCGAAATGATGGTAGGGGCAGCGATGGTTCGGCAACGCGGATCGTCTGCCAGCGCGGCTAAGAGCGTGTCGAACTGCGAGGGGCTTAGCCGGGTATGATGCAGAACCGGCTCGCCGGGTGGTTCTTGGCAGTGCGGCAGCGGCTCATCCCAAGGCAGCAGGCAACCAGAATCGTCCGCCCCGCTCTCGATCGTCCCTCGGACTTTCCCTCGCAAGCCCAGGTCTTCGTCTAAACCGAATCGCTCGAAGAATTCCTCGGGCACCGTAACGACGAGCAACTTGAACTCGAGTTGCGGCTCCAGTTCACGGCGGAGTTTGTCCAACAATCGACCGATTTGCTCATGAATCTTCGCCGTCCCCCGAACCACCAACGCCTGACCGATCGGGTAAAAGTCGATGCAACCGTCCTGGTCCCGCAGTTCGTCTGGTCCAATCGCCTGGGTAAGATACTCGATTAACATCTGCTCGTAGCCCGTACTCCGCGTGGAAGTCGTGCCGGCGGCATGACCGGTTGCACCGAAGTCGGCTGAAGGCAAGCGCGGTGCTTCGTAAGACGAGACCAGGTCGTGGATGGGGTAGACGACCACCCGGCACAAATCGTGGGGCGAGTCCGCCCGACTCGGCAGCCCCCCGACAAGAAGGGCAGCCGCCGCCCAAAGCGTGAGACGGCACATGAAAGTAAACCTCCGTGAAACGGGGGGAATGTTCGCGTCGCCTCTTCCGGATGCGATTTCGAGCGGCGGAACGATAACCGATTCGTGCCGAGACGCAACGGCAATTTCCCGGTTGATCGACCCGGGAGGCCTCGCTTCGCCGATGTTGACTCTCAACTTAACCTTGTGCCTTCTCTGAGGTTGTCGGTATGATCGGGCGACGGATGGCTTTGCCAGGGCGAGAGGAGATCGCCAGATGTCACGTTGGATCGCTGGTTTTCTCATCGCGATAGCGGTCGGGTCAGGCCACACTGCCGAACCTCTCCCCGGATCGCGTATGA
>CAKZUU010000170.1 GCA_937922175.1 uncultured Gemmataceae bacterium | reverse complement strand
CATCGACACAGCAGGCGATTCCCCACTTCCAGCTCGGGTCTAGCGCCAGCCGCTGAAACGTCCACTGGGTTGGTTCATCGAGCGGGCGGTCAATGCAGAGAAGTTCATCGGCGAACCAGTCGAATTGAAAGGCGGGTGGTCCGTTGGATCGACGGCGAATCACATGGACGAACAGGTACAGCTTGCCTCGCACCATCGCACCGTCGCCGGGCCAGTACCAGGTTCCGGGGGCCGATGCCGCAAGCAGGGCGGCCGGCTCCGCTTGCGATCCACGCCAGAAAAATCGGGGGGAGGAAGGTGGAGAGAAATCTTGCCATGCCGCTGAGTTGTTGATCAGCCGCGACGCCACCCGGCGGCCGTTCTCGATGCGGCCAATAAATGTGTCGCCGAATAGCCAAAGCGTCTGTCGGTCATTCAATGGGATGCTGTACGCACCGTCGGCTCCCGTCCATCCCTCGGTTCGGGCAAAAGGCGCGGCAAGATCGGGCCTCGGTTTCACATCCACCACCTCCCAGCCCGGCGACGGTGGGTTCGCTGGACCCATCATCGCAACAACGAACAACCAAGTGGATGGAGCCGACATGGATCACTCCTGTCTTGGTGATGGTCGCCACGGAGGTGGCTCGAGAACGACCGCCGTTCCATTATCTTGAACCGGTTCTTAATGAGAAAGAAAAAAATCGGCAACCTTTCACCATCTTTCTGCAAGGTTGTTTTAACTATTGTTTGAAACACGGGAGATGTTGACGTGGCTTTAGTTGCGAAAAGTGAGGTCTGATCGTCGCGCGAACGCAGGCCACGATCAGCGTCGATCCGACCGTTGCCGAAAACTTGCCGGTTCGATTCAAGCGTGTATGAATGAGACAGGGGGAATCGCAAAAGGTTCCTGATTCGGCCTGATGGGGCCGGTGACAGGTGCGGGCTCAGACTGAGTGGGCGACGGTTTTGAGTCCCTGGTTGCCGGCTCCTCCTTTTCTCTTTGTTCGTGAAAATCAAACAATCCCCCGACGATTTCCGCGTTGAAGAGGTGACCGAGGTTCAACCTTCGGGTGGAGCCTTCTCGCTCTATCAGATGGCCAAGCAGGGCTGGACCACCCACGACGTTGTGCGGGCGATTCGGCGTGTGTGGCAGTTACCGGCTGCCTCGTTGTCTTACGGCGGTTTGAAGGATCGCCATGCCGACACGACGCAATATGTGACGATCCGCGATGGTCCCGAACGCCTCTTAAGTGGGCCAGGCTGGACACTGACGTATCTGGGACGAGTGCCACGGCCTTTCACGTCGTCGGATATTCGGGCCAACCGGTTTGTCATTGTCGTTCGCGCCTTGTCAGCGGAGGTCGCGTCGGCAGCGGTGGCGAACCTCCAAGCGATTGCCGCAACGGGCCTGGTCAACTACTTCGACGACCAGCGATTCGGGTCGGTCAGCGCGGATGGCGATTTTGTGGCCCGTCGCATGGTCCTGGGTGACTGGGAGGGGGCTTTACGTATCGCCTTGGCCTCCCCCTACGAATTTGATCGCGCGGCCGATAAACGCATCAAATCGAGTCTCCGACATCTTTGGGGCCGTTGGGCGACTCTCAAGGACCAACTTCCACGATGTCATGCTCGGAGCATCGTGGATTATTTGACGCGGCATCCCGGCGACTTTAAGGGGGCCGTCGCCCGACTTCGCCACGACTTGCTGAGTCTCTATTTGTCGGCGTACCAGAGCCATTTGTGGAATCTGTTGGCGGCCAGCTGGATCCGCTCGCGTCTCTCAGCAGAACAAATCGTCGAGGTTCGATTCAAGCGGCACTACCTGCCGATGCCGTGCCGAGAAGACGGACCCGCAGGGGAAGCCTTTGCGTCCGCTGTTCTGCCGCTGCCTTCCGCCCGTCTGAAAATCGACGGGTCGCTCGCTCAGATTTCTGCCGATTGGCCGCAGCTTCTCCGTCAGGTGCTCGCCGGTGAGGGGATCGAGTTACGACAGCTGACGCTGCGAGGGGTCAGACGCCCGTTCTTCAGCAAGGGCGAGCGGCAGGTCTTGGTGCATCCCCGGAATCTGACGGGGGAAGCGTTTGCCGACGACCGTCATCCTGGTCGATTCGCCGTTCGGCTTCGCTTCGAGATGCCTCGGGGAAGTTATGCCACGTTGCTGGTGAAACGACTTTTCGCCACCAAATAAGACCTTTCTCCACGAGGCAATGCGATCGAGACGTCCAGCCGAATTGTCCCCGATCTTCTTGTCACGATCTTCTCGGGCGAGGGTGGCTCGATTGTCGGTGGAAAGCGACAGTCCGGCGGCGCCCCGCCCGGATCCCGCCGACGGATCCATCGACTCCTGAGACGGACGAGACCAAATTCGAGAACAATTGGACAGAAATCAATCAAATTGAATTGCCAACGTCGCTTGACCGCGCCGAGCAGGGGCTTTACAGTGAAAGAGGCGAGAATTCAACGCGCTCGGAGGGCGCACCCAGCACGCGGCGATTTTGCCACGCTGACCCCCGGGCATCATCGTCGAATCGCGGAAGGCACGGGAAGGATACACCACCATGCTCGTCTTGTCCAGAAAAAAAAATGAGTCGATCGTCATTGACAACCACATCGTGATTACGGTGGTCGAAATCCGTGGCGACAAGGTTCGATTGGGAATCACCGCTCCTAAGGAGGTGCCCGTTTATCGGCAGGAAATCCTCAATGCGATCCAAGCCTCCAAGGTGAGCGAAGCGACGACTTCTCCGCTTCCCGTGATCGTCACCCCCAGTAGCGAAGCACCGACGACCGGGCCCGTAGGATGATGCATCTCACCGAGTTGAGATGCCCAGCGAACGGTTGTCCGCTGAGGGGTTTTGCCATGCCCTCGATTGCCGTCATCGGTGCGAGTGCTGATCGATCGAAGTTTGGCAACAAGTGTGTTCGTGCCTATTCCCGGCGCGGCTATGAAGTTTACCCGGTCCATCCTCGAGAACACACGATCGAGGGATTGCCTGTTTTCCGCTCCATCCGCGACGTGCCGATTCCGCGGCTTGATCGCGTCAGCATCTACCTGCCGCCCGCTGCCTGTTTGACGATCCTCGAAGACCTGACGCAAAAGGCCATCGGTGAGGTCTGGTTTAATCCAGGTGCCGATGCTCCCGAAGTTCTGGCGCTCGCACGCGAGATGGGATTG
>CAKZUU010000169.1 GCA_937922175.1 uncultured Gemmataceae bacterium | reverse complement strand
CGCATCCGTCGGGATTCGCATGGCGTAGAACGACCGCCAGACGAAATACAACCCGACCACCAACAGGGTCAAGCCGACGTAGGGTGTCAAATCGCGACCGCCGGACTGTTGGGCGGCGCCCTTCATGTTGACGGCAATTTCGACGGCGAGCAAACCGAACAGCGTCGAGAACTTGATGATCGGATTCAAGGCGACCGACGTGGTGTCCTTGAACGGATCACCCACCGTATCGCCGACGACCGTTGCCGCATGGACTGCCGTGCCCTTTTCCTTGAAATCGACCTCGACCAGCTTCTTGGCATTGTCCCAGGCCCCGCCCGTGTTGGCCATGTAGATGGCCTGGAAGAGGCCAAAGACCGCGATGGAGATCAAATAGGCCACGAAGAAGTTCGGATCGAAGAAGGCAAAAGCCAAAGTTAACGTCATCAAGGCGATAAAGATATTCCACATGCCGCTCTGAGCGTATTGGGTGCAAATCCGGACCACGGTCTTGGAGTCCTCGATATCGGCTTCTTTCTTGTCGAGGTTCATGTTGCGTTTGATGAACTCGACGGCCCGGTACGCCCCAGTGACGACGGCTTGCATCGACGCACCGCTGAACCAGAAGACGACGGCTCCGCCGCAGATGAAACCCAGGAGAACCGGAGCATCCGTCAGGCTGAGCGCCAGTCGATTCGCTTTGCCCAGCAACAGGATGATGGAGAAGATCATCGTGGTGGCGCCGACGACGGCAGTGCCGATGAGCACGGGTTTGGCGGTAGCCTTGAACGTGTTGCCGGCCGAGTCGTTCGACTCCAAATAATGTTTGCCCGTCTCGAAATCCGGGTCAAAGCCGAAATCGCGTTGGATCTCGTCCCTGATTCCCGTGATGGACTCGGTCTGGGCCAACTCGAAGACCGACTGAGCGTTGTCCGTGACCGGCCCGTAGCTGTCGACGGCGATGTTGACCGGCCCCATGCAGAGGAAGCCGAAGGCGACCAACCCGAAGGCGAAGACGGAACCGACCGGCACGAGCGGCTGCCCTTCGCGCAGTTGGACTTTCATCACCTCGTCCAGACCGAGGGTGCTGACGAAGAAGGCCCCCGCCATCAGGCCGGCAATGAGAACCCCTTTCCAGAAAGCGCTAAAGTTGCCCGCCACGATGCCGGAGAGGATGGTGAGCGATGTTCCACCTTCACGGGTGGCCGTCACTATTTCTTGGACGTGTTTGGAGTGAGCACTGGTGAAGATTTTGGTAAATTCGGGAATCAGCACAGCGGCCAAGGTCCCGCAACTGATGATGGCCGCCAGTTGCCACCATAGTTGTGTGGCGGTTGCCTCGGGAATTCCGGGCACCTTGACGTCGCGAAGCAACAACCAGCTCATCCCAAACGAGGTCGAGATGCACAGGATCGACGCGATCCAGATCAAACGGGTGAGAGGCTCTTCAAAGTTGAAGTCTTTCAAACCGGCGTATTTCCGCTCGGAAATGAACTGATTGGTGAAGTATGAGACGCCGGACATGAAGTCCATCAAGAACCGCATCGCGAAGATCCACACGATGAGCTTCGCCTGCAAATCGGCTTGATCTTTCGGAAGGGCGAGAGTGATGAACGAGATCAACGCGACGCCGGTGACGCCGTAAGTCTCGAAGCCATCGGCGGTCGGTCCGACCGAGTCGCCGGCGTTGTCACCCGTGCAGTCGGCGATCACTCCGGGGTTGCGCGGGTCGTCTTCTTTGACCTTGAAGACGATTTTCATGAGGTCCGAGCCGATGTCGGCGATCTTGGTAAAAATGCCGCCGGCAATCCGCAAGGCCGATGCTCCCAGCGACTCGCCAATGGCAAATCCGAGGAAGCAATAGCCGACAATCTCGCGGGGAACGAACAGCAAGATGATGACCATCATGACCAGTTCGAGCGAGATCAGGAACAAGCCGATCGACATTCCGGCCCGCAGGGGAATGTTCACCACATCCCACGGCTTGCCGCGAAGCGACGCAAACGCTGTCCGAGCATTGGCATAAGTGTTCACCCGGATGCCGTACCACGCGACAGAGTACGAACCCGCCATGCCAACAACAGAAAAGAGCAGAACCAAAACTACGGTCATGATGGGACTGAGTTGCCGATCACCTTCGCCGTGGCTGCCGAATTCCAACAAGTAGTAGCTCATCGCAATTGAGATCAAAACGAAGAGCATCAGAAGGAATCGGCCTTGTTGAAGCAGGTAAGTTTTGCAGGTGGCGTAAATGATGTCGGCAATGTCCAGCATCGACTTATGGGCCGGCAACTTTTTAATCTGCGAGAAGAGGAACAGGCTGATGCCCAAGGTACCGCAAATGACGGCGGAGCCTATCAGGAGCAACCATCCGGGGGTAATGCCACCTAAGGTGTCGAATTGACCCTCTTTCCACAAATTGGGAATCGCTAAGTCGGCCTCACTCGCACTTGCTGCCGCCACCGATAACAACATGGCGAGGAAGGCAATTCCGCCCAACAGCGGTTGATTCGTTCTCATCCCCAACTCCCCAAATCCGGGTTGGCCCGGCCCCTCGGCGAATCTTGCCTGATGCACATCGTTCCTTTTGGTACGATATGCCTGCCCCCCTCTATCGGAAACCTCACGATCCCTTGCAACAAATTCAGCTGATGAATTCCGCCCAAATATCCCGGCCGACTGTCTCACTCCATCGGCGGTGCAATTTCTCCAA
>CAKZUU010000168.1 GCA_937922175.1 uncultured Gemmataceae bacterium | reverse complement strand
CTACGGCACCAAAGCGTTTCAAGAATTGCTCGGGCCGGAAGAGTTTTTGGATGGCATGGAAGGAGTTGAGCGACGTTTGACGACCAACGAGTTTGTGCTCGAATTGTCCGGGCCGGTGCCGAATCGGCCGCGAGTCGTCCTCTTGAGTTGGACCAGCGGTGGCGAATAGCCGCCGAGGGGCGATGGCGCCGACCAGGACTCGGTGGGGGTCAGTAACGCTTTTTGAGGGCGAGCGAGGGTGGGAGGGGTTCGTCCTCCGCCGCCTATAATGGTGATCAGAAATCACAGCACGAGTGAGTCGATAATGGCGGGCGTCAACCCCTATATTCAGAAGCCGAAAATTCAACTTCCCATCCGTCCGTACCGCATCAAGTTTATCGTGGGCGAGACCAAGGAGGAGCGGATCGTCGAGGTGGATCCCGCGAAAATTCCCTACGACCGCACGGGGAATCCGGGGAGCATTTTGGAGATCGCGTTGGGGAATGGGGTCGAGATTGATCATTCGTGCGGCGGGGTGTGCGCCTGTTCGACTTGCCATGTCATCGTGCATCAGGGGTTGGAATCGTGCAGCGAGGCCACGGATGACGAGATGGACATGGTGGAGCAAGCGCGAGGAGTGACGTTGCAATCACGTTTGGCGTGCCAGTGTGTGCCGAATGGGACGTCTGAGCTGGTGGTGGTGGAAGTGCCGGCGTGGAACCGTAATCTCGTGCGGGAAGACCACTGAGGGAGTTCCAGCTGAGGCAGCGGCAGGCAAAAAACCCATACATCTTTTACAGCCGCGAAAAGAAAGCGGGAAAAGTTGGGTGGCAAGTGCTGGCAGTCGATGGGCGGCGCTTGCACAATCACTTTGCTCTGGGCGCGGAGTTGAGCGCGGGAGCCATCGGGGCACCGGATGAATCAGGTGCGACTTCTGCGATGGTGCGAGAGTCATCGGGCACGCGGGGATGGAACGAGCGTGATCCGAACCCTCCTGCTTCGAGGGGACTCGAGGGGCGGCGCACCGGGGAAAACCGCCCCGAGGCTCGAGGTGACCGGGCGAAATTGTTTCGGTGCATGACGAAACAAGAGAGGTTGACTCGGAGAACGCCCTGGCCGCTTCGATCCGACTCTCGTGTGGGCCGGGAACCCATACGAGCCACGGGGGACGCCCACGGGGTCTTCCCCAGCCTCGTCGGCTGCCCCCGCTCTGTCTCAGATCCCGCTCCTCGGTTTCATCGCTTCTCGTCCTCCGACTTTTGCAGCCCAATGAATTGTCGGAAGGCGTCGGCCACTCGGCCCGTTTTCTCGTCCCCCGCGTGCAGGAACAGGCCGTAGCGCAGTGTCAACGTCGCACCTCGATCGAGCTTTACCAGGTCCGACTGTCCTTTTCGAGCCGGAAAGCCTGAGGCGCTCCGACCAAAGGGGTTGGCCGCCATCAGCCCATAACCCCGAGCGTGCCAAGCCGCTCGTGGCGAATTCGCCAGCGAATCAAACAGTGCGATGCCCACATGTTTCCCGTCCACCTCGCCGGAGTAATCGCACCAGTCGGCAAGGCGTCCCCAGACGGTGGATTCACCCTCATCCCCGCTCGAATTGACCATCCGGCTCTTGGGCTTTTTTCGATTCAGCGCCAGGTCGTCATGGACACGAACGGCGAACGATCCCTCTTTGGTATCGCCGAAAGTCAAGGGTGCGACACTCGCCTGCAATTTAGTCGTCATGACGATCAGCCGACCGTCGGCGACGGCGTGCAACGAAATGGTCCGCGTCTCGTCGAGGACTCGGGTCCCGGCCGAATCCTGCCAGACATTGTGGGTGACGAGCGTGTCGCGGCGGGCCATTCGGGCCTCGGTGCAAACGATTCGGCCGTGTCCTTTCGATTCGGACCAGAAATCGGCTCCCTTGACGTGGCGATCCGAGGACGGAACCAACGTCAATCCCTCAGGGATCACATCGCCATGGCAAAACCAAGCCGAGCGGTGATGTCGATGGTCTTTCGTTTCGTGGGGCAATCCCTCTTCGATGGGATAGCCTCGCGTGACTCGCACTTGGCCGGGTGCGAGCAATGGCCAAAAGTACGGTTTGGTGGCATCGGGTCCGAAATGGTAAACGGTCACCAATTCTCCATCCAGGCGAAACTCCGCTTTGTGGGTGTCCACGCGGATCGTGATCTCCGCCGCCGGACCAAGACATGTTCCGAAGAGCAGTACAGCGATCGTCGAACGGCACATGATGATTTCCACCAAACCAGTGTTTTTTATCAGCGTAGCCGGGGCGATCGCTTTTCGCTACGGCTTGGGGGGAGACATCACTGGAATCAAACCATCAGGCAGCCGGTGACCAGAGACATTGTTCGGCCTTGACCGTTTCGCGGAGCGCACCCTCGATGACCGGACGGAGCCCTGACCTTGTCAGCCAATGAAATAACCGAGCCGCCGAACTTTCCGCCGTTCTCTCAGTCGTGACGATCCGGACCGTTGGGCCGAACGGCGACATGTGGGACAAATCACATGCCATGACGCGCTGCGGCTGCAAGAAATCGCCCATTCCCACATCAGCATCGAGCTTGAGGGAAGTCAACACCAAAACCGTATCGGGAGGCAAACGGGATTCGACCTCCACGACCTGCCTTCGAGCTTCGGCCGACCCATCGGTGAAAAACATGAGATCACATCGTGGGATGGCATCCGTCCAGCGAAGAATATTTCGGCGACGTTCATTGGCCTCGAGGATGTTGAGTTGACGCGTTTCAATGCCGCGTCGCAGCAGGTCGTCGATCCACCTGTCGGCTCCGGGAGGGAGGATGACCTTCTGGTTTTGTGCTAACGCCCATAGAACCAGCGCCTGACCGAGATTATTGGCATGCGTGATTCCCACGCACCGAGAGGGAGTCCCCTCGGGCCAGGCAGCCCGAGTTTTCTCGAATCGATCCGCCAATTGCCGCCGATCTGCATTTTCACGATGCCAGCCGGCGTTGGCGAAAGCGGCACGCTCCGCCAACAGGCCCATCGCCTCACCGTAGCGCCAGCCCACCCGCATGGCGTCGACGATCCGTCCGATGGGGGTGGTCGATGACTGCCTCAATCGAGGCTGAAAGACGCGACGATCAACAAACCAGGAGCGATGGCGGAGGCGACGAAACACCGAGTCGCGATGGGGCCGGCTGGTACGGTCCTGAATCTCGGCGATGGTCCACCAGATTTGCGATTTGGCAAGTCGAGGCGCACAGACGTGATCGACGAGTCCGAACCGCACGGCACTCCGAGCATCGAGGAGACAACTCTGTTCGATCCACTCGCAAGCGACTTGCGGGCCGACTCGTCGCGGTAGGCGTTGGGTCAATCCCCAACAGGGGAGCAAGCCGGACTCCAAAAACGTCAGGCCGAACCGTGTGTCGGGACGAGCCACCGCCAGCCGGTAGTCACAAGCCAGGATCAATTCAACGCCGGCATCCAGGCATTCGCCATCGATCAGGGCGACCGTCGGCATGGCAGGCGACAGATCAGCGAGTTCCTGAAAGGTCTCTTGGCCCCAACGGGAAAATTCGCGTCGGGAATGAGCGTCGATCAGGCTCTCGTAGTCTTGAATCGTCGGACGGTTGGGAAATCCGCCGCGACACGAACTGCGGACAAGTAGAACGTCCGCCCAAGACTTTTTTCGCAAGACTTCGACCGCCTCTCGGATGTCCCCCAGCATGAGGGGAGTCAAGCGGTCTGCGTCCAGCCATAAAGTGGCCACCTGCTCGGCGCATTCCAAGCGAATCGTTTCCGTTCGACAGAGCATCGGCAAGGCGAGCCTCCTGGCAGTGACGGCACATAATGGGGAAACTCGGCATTTCGGTCAAGACGAAGTCTTCGGTTAACGCTTGCGAAACGGTTGTCCATTTGCTATGCCCGCCGTGAGGTCGTCTACGGTGGAGTTTCATCGGGGAAATCAATGCGTATTTATTGCTGTCGCGGTTGGGCGCTTGGTTGGTTGGTTTGGATGTGTTCCCTGGCGATCGCTCAACCGAGCGTGCCCAACTATTCGGCGCCGCGTGATTTAGCTGCCGGTTTCGATCCGAATGCTCTGTTGGGAAGCGAGCCGAAAGTCAAACCACCGAAGGATTCGTGGATTGCGGAAGTACGACAGAAACCGGAAAAGATTTGGTCCGGAGGGATCGAGTTGGGCGTGTCGGGAAGTGCCGGCAACACCGACGTCTTCAAGATTCGCACCGGGATCGGGGCCAAGCGGAACAAAGCGGGGAATATTCTCACCAGCGATTTCATGTATGTGTTGTCCGAGGTAAATGGCACGTTGCAGGAGAACAAGGCACTGTGGGTTATCCGGGACGAGGCTCAGATGTTGCAATCTCGTTGGAGTGCTCTGTTGTCCGAGGCGTTGGAATTCGATCAGTTCCGGGCGTTCAATTTGCGGAACGCGCTCCATGCCGGTTTCAGTTACGAGTTTCTCAAATCGGAGCGTGTCCATCTCAAGTCGCGACTGGGTGCCGGATCGTCCTACGATCTGAACACCACGACCCGCGAAAGCCGGTGGGTGCCGGAAGGGATGTGGGGTTTCGACATGGAGTACCTTGTGACGGATCGCGTTCGGTTCGCGACTTTCGGTGATTACTTTCCGAACGTCGCGGACTGGGGACAATTCCGC
>CAKZUU010000167.1 GCA_937922175.1 uncultured Gemmataceae bacterium | reverse complement strand
GCTGACGCATTGGCTTCGACACCACCGCATCCACATCCTGCAAACGTATTTCATTGATAGCACTCTTTTCGGAGTGCCGGTCGCACGTTGGGCCGGCGTTCAACGGATCATTCGCGTTCGCAACAATCTGGGATATTGGCTCACTCGACGTCATCGGTGGTGGAGCCGCCGGGTTGAACCTTGGATTGACATGACGTTGACCAACAGCGCAGCGGGACGCGACGCCTTGATGGCGGAAGGCGTGCCGGCGAGGAAGATCGCCGTGATCGAAAATGGCATCGACGTGGAAAGGTTCGTGGCGGACCCTCCGCGATTTGCTTGTCCCCTTCGTTTCGGAGCCGTGGCCAATTTGCGCCCTGTCAAAGGGTTGGACCTGCTCGTTCGGGCGGCGGCTCGACTCGCGCCCAAGTATCCCCATCTGATTTTTGAAGTCGCGGGCGAGGGACCCCAACGCCCGGAATTGGAACTTCTCATTCGCGATTTGGGTTTGGAGGCCCGATTTATCCTTCGCGGCAGCGTGGCGAATGTCCCGGAGTTTCTGGCAGGTCTCGATGTGTTTATCCAGCCCTCGCGTTCAGAGAGCCTCTCCAACGCGCTGTTAGAGGCGATGGCATCGGGCCGGGCAATTGTGGCGACGCGTGTCGGTGCGGCCCAGCAACTGATCCGTGACGGAATCGACGGGTTATTGGTGGATCCTGAAAATGTCGCGGAATTAGTACACGCTATGGAGTTCTTGCTCCAACACCCGGATGTCGCTCGGAGGATGGGGGAGGAGTCGCGCAAGCGGGTCGCTGAATCATACAGTCGTCAGGCGATGTGCCGTCGATTTGAACAGTTCTACCGCGATTTCGGACAACGGGAAGCGGAACAAGCGGACAGAAGTCTTGTCAATTCCACTGGGCGATCGTGCTGCGAGCCTGATTCAACAACTTAATGACGGTATCGCGGTCTTCGCCGGCGGGCGTCATCTCCAGGTATCGCTCGAGAGGGTCGATCGCACGTCCGGGCCGCCCCATCTGCATCCAACAAGCGCCCAGATCCCGAAGCTGCACAAGATCACGAGGGGCGACCTGACGTAGGCGCTGGATCGTTCGAATCGCCCGGGGAAAATCGCCCCGACGGAGGTAGCAGCCCTTCAGGTTGTTCAGGACGCGGGTCACGATGGCGGCTGCCGAGGCTGGTTCCAAATCTGGGAGATGGACCTGCATCTCGACACCGGCGGCCTGGCGAACCAGCCGTTCGCAATCCGCCGCGGTGAGACAGACCCCTTGATGATACGGATCGAACACGATGCGTCGGCCCTTTTCGACGGCCATGGTGACGAAGTGGCCGGGCAAAGCGACGCCAAAAATCTCCATCCCCAATCGTTGCCCGACCGCCATCGTCACCAGCGACAGCGAGATGGGAATGCCGGTAAAGCGATCCATGACTTCGTTGAGATAGCTGTTGCGGGGATCGTAGTAATGCTGGTGATTGCCCTGAAAACCCATCTCGTGGAAGAGGAAAAGCGATAGTCCCGCGACGCGCGAATCCAACGTCTGGCCGAGAAAGCGTCGCCCCTCATGGGCCAAACCATCGAGTTGACTCAAATAGGCTTCGATGTCCAGGCGTGGGTATTCGTCGCGGGCGATCCACAACGCCGCCTCGGCGAGGTCGATCGAGGCATGGGGGTCTTCCGCGAGGTTCTCAAGGATGTCGCTCAGGTCCATGACTCGGAAGCCTGTGAGTCGTTGTCGGCCGACGCCGTCAGTCGTCGTCGGGTGCTGCCGCTGCGAGCATTTTAGGTCGGATGCCGGTCGATCAAACGGGTCAGACGTTCCATCAGTTCCTCGTCGGCGGCAGTTGTCCAAAGAAAGTCTGGGGGCGCCTCAAAGCCCCCCTCGCTGTTGAAGCTGGCCCGTGGAACGGAGGAGAGCGGCAGGATCCCCAAGCGGTGATTTCGCAGCCGAAGCTCAAATCCGAAGATGTGCGCTAGATCCGCTGCCGCCACAGTGCCCGGCACGAACAGATTCAAGCCATCCTGAATCAGGAAATCTTGCGAGAAGAGCAGGGGCGGAGATTCAGCTCCGGGCACCAAAGCGTGTACCTGCAAGGAGCACAAGCCGGCGGCTCCCATTTCCTGGCTGCTGAGCAAGAAGCAGGGCCCCAAGCGCTGGATGTTGGCCAAGGGCGGCATCTGCCGATGCACACTCCAACGCCCTTGGCGATCCTGGACCGCGAAGCGCGTGTCCGCGATCCGGAGGGAGCGAAAGAAGCGTTTGGTCGAGATGATGTGAAACCGGTGGCGATGAAGCTCGCGGGCGTCCCACTTCCAGGTGAGCCGCCAACTGCCCGAGTGCCTGATCGGTCGGGACGGCTTGACCGCGATCATGGTTTGTTTGCTTTGCAGTTGCGAGCCCGCCAGGGCAATGGGTGCGACCCAACAAGGTTCCGGATGATCCTCGCGTTGGAACCACACCTCGATCGGCGCGTTGGATAAAGGAGCGAGTTGAATGGTTCGGCTGCGGAGCATCGCGACCACCGTGATTCCTTGACTTCGCGTCGCGGTGAACGTCTGGCAAGCTACCTGTCGAGGACCGATCGTGACGAAGATTGTCGGCGTTTCGATGCTGAGGCCTTTGAGAAACTCTTCTTTGGAGAGGATGCGGATGTCAAAACTTCCCAACAGTCGGTCGCGCATGAACAGCTGAGCCGTTTGCGTCTCGCTGGGGACCGGCAGACGGAAAAACAGCCGATGACGAGTGCCCCCCTCTTCGGCACGGACGTTCTCGGCCAGAAGGGGGCCATCACCGATGAGACGCACCGCAAAATCGGATTTGGAAAGGTTGAGGGAGGGAGATCGCAAAGTCGCTTCGACCAAGACGGCGTCGGCACTCCAAGGAACAGCCGAATCGAAAAAAAGGCGACCGGCTTTTTCGTAGCCGACGTGGATCGCTTGAGTCGAAGGTCGGCTGCCGACGATCGAAGCAATCTCACTCATGAGCCAAGCGCTCAAGCGCATCGTGCAGGGCCCCATCGAGATCTTCTGCGGCAATGTCGTGGTCAGGTGGCCGACACAATAAGCACTCCGGCGAACGCACGATGCTCCAGCGATGGACGCGGAACATGTCGGGGAAGATTCCCGCGATCTTTTGCAGCGACACCAACACGGTCGTGAACCCTGGATCGAATCCTTTCGGGTTATCAATCAGTGCTTGTGTCAAACAGGCGTGCCAACTAGCGATGGCCACCACCGCACTTTTGCTCGCGGGAATGCGAGCTTCCCGGATGGCCGCTTGCGGTTGGGAATAATCCGGGGGCGGTGTTTCCGGCTCGGGCTCCACTCCACGCTTCAGAAAACTCGCCACGCATCCATAGCAGGCGCCCCCTGGGCGAAACCAATGGACGAAGCCGCCGATCCCACCACTGAGAACTTCGCCCAAGGTCCACGGCTTGCCATGACGCCGCATCAACGCATCGAAATGGTACTTCGCCGGTTCGTTGTCCACGGCACAGACACCCAAATCCGCATGGGCGATCGCCGCATCGAATCGGTCTTGAAGTTGGGTGTCCAGCAAGTCACCGGGGATGACGTCCACGACCAAATCGGGGCGTCGTTCGGCCAGCCATTCGCGAGCCAATTCGACCTTGGGTCGGCCGACCGCGGACGGCGGAAACCAATGGCGGTCGACATTGTGCGATTGATAAACATCGGGTTCCACGAGCGTGACATGGTCGATCCGCCGATCCAACGCCAATAGATCCAGGACCGGCATGCCGCCCGATCCGGCACCGACTTGAAACACTCGCGTCATCGTCATCTCACAAGCGAGAGAAACTCGGATCGGCTGGGGGCGTCGGACGTCTTATTTCGCCTCGGGCAGCGGCCACTCGCCGGTTTCGTACCAGATTTCGTAGCAGGCGAGCCAACGCCACGCGGCTTGAACGGCGAAAACAGCCGTAAACCGAGCAGGATCCCAACGGTTGGCGGCTCGCGTCGATCCCTGCCGCCACATACACAGCGTTTGGCCTTCGAGCAAATGCGGGCAATGCCGCAGCGGCGTCAGAACCCGGGTCTCAGGGGGAACGGTCGGGTAGCCCGACAAAAGCCGCGTCTCGAGTTCGTAAACATTGTGGCCGGGCTTCAAACGGTAGCGCAAAGTTAACACGCTGCCTACCGGCACCAGACGGATGCGAAATTCTGGATCGCGCCCGGCATTGTAACGCTCGATGACGGGGATCTCGACGGTCAGCAGCCGACGCTTCCCCGCTTCATGATCCAACAGCCCCATGTCCGATCATGGTCACCACACGACATGCGGACAATGAACCCGCGGAGCACGGATCGACCGCAGTTTCATCCAACGATCTCGGTGTTCACGACATTTGGCCCCAATTGCTCAGTAATGGCAAGGGACGGATTTAATCGCGTTAATCACCTCGTCGTCGGTCACGTCTTCCGTGGTGCCCACGAAACTGGTGTCGCGGCGGTCCATCAACAGGGTCGTCCCTGATTGCGCGTTGCCTCGGAGGGCATTGAGAAGTTGTTGTCGTTCTGTCGTGGAAAGCGGACGGAAGTCCATGTCGAACTCCTCTCGTTCTAGAAACCGACCCGACCAACGGCGGACACACGACCGACACCCTATCCGACGCCTCCACCGTTTTTCAGGTATCTTCCTGACTGGCCCAATTCGCCAGTAAATGATACACGCCGCGGTCCACTCGCTGATCGTGACAATCGGCGGACCACGCTTCTCCCCCGTCGACGAGCAGATAGCGGACTCCCTCTTTTGTCATGAGTACTTGCAAAACCGGCCCCTCCGCCAACGGCAGAGTCAACATCAAACCCTTGGGCACGACATCGAATCGCAGCCGAGCCTGTTGAAACGCCAAGCGCTCGATCGGGGCAGCGTGATCCTCCAACATTTCCCATGCCGAACGCAGCGGCAAGGCCAGATCCGGACCGTCGACGATTTCCAGCGGGATCCGCCGATAATTCCGATCTCCAGCACGCAAAGAGTACCACGAAAAACATAAAGCTGCTCTCGCGGTCACGTTCGGTCGGGGTTGGGCGATGATCTTTTCATCCGACTTCTGTCTCTGCTCTGCTGTACCGATGCCGAAAACCCCTTCTCGACCGCGCAGTTGTCCGACCCATTCAATGTCGCCGCGGTAATCGCCGTCGCTGGGGTGTCTAAGGCTTCCCGGGTGAGTATGCACCACACCCAGCATCGTGAGCCGTCGATCACTCTGTCGGACAAAACGGGTTGCTGCTGCCTGCACCGTGCTGCTGAAGCGAACGTGGGCTTCGCCGGCTTCACGGCCGGCGCCGGCTGGAATCGTGGCTCGCACCACGGCTTCTCGTTCCTCCCGCCATCCCAGCAAGACCCAACCCGTCTCTTCCTTGCCCCGCTCGCTTCGACGATGTAACTCGTACTCATCAAGAAGCGTCTGGATGACTCCGCTGGTGGCGATGACACGTTCAAGCGGCTGATACGAGATCGTCGGTCCGGTCGGGCTATCATCTCGCCATCCCGCTGGCCGTCGCTCGGCGGAAACCCCGCCCCCGTCGGACTCTAGCAAGCGCCGGCACTGCCCCAGCCATTCGTACAACCAGCGTCTCGGACCGATTGGCTCGTCTCCCGCTTCTGTTGACCCGTTTGATACTCCCGTCGCCTCGAGTTCAGACAGTTTGGAAGACAGGGACGCACTCGCAAGGCGTCCGACCGGCCTTCATTGCCCGGTGTTGGTTCCGCGTTTCCGCCTCCATCATACACCCCGGGGTACGGCACTTCAACACAAGCTGACTGCTTTCATCTCTCCGATTGCTCGGATGGCGACTCGGCCGACGTGAATTCATCGCCGCTGCTTCAATTCGTCCAACCCAGGTGCTTGACTCGATCCAAGGTTACCGTCGAGGCGAATTGTTCCATCGTCGATGGGGTGAAATAATCGGCGAACAGATGTAAGAGGTCGCGGCAGAGAGCCATTTTTTCCGCCCCCTTGAGGGACATCGCCGGGAAAAATGACAGTCGATCGACGTCATCACTCCCGAGAAAGTCCAACGGATGCAACAAGATCGAGGGTTGAACCCTCGCCAGCCGACAAGCCATCAATGCCATGCGGAAATACGCGAAAGCTGCGGAGCGGCTGAAGGTCGCCAGGTAGAGAACGTAGCTGAGATGAATCGGCACCCGAATGCCGGGCATGGTCGTGACGGGGATTTCGAGGAGCGGCTGCGGTCGGGTTCGCCACGCGTAGGGGACCAGCGGCCGCCAACCCTCCCGCCATCGCCCGAACAACAGCTGCCGTTGTTGCTTTTGCTCCGGGGTCAGCCCTGCCTTCGCGAAATAATACGCTCGGGCCAATGGGCCAATCGACGTCGGAAATGTCGAAGCATCGTAGTCATAGCCCCGTCGGGCGAGAACACGCAGCACCGTGGCAGAAATGCTGAATCCCGGACCGCGAAATCCGCGAGGAAGCACCCCCGTGGCCCGGTGAATCGCTTCTTCGGCAAGTGTCAGTTCCTGGTCAACCTCCGACTCCGAGTACAGATGCAACCACGGCTCGTGACGGAAGGAATGATTGCCAATCTCATGGCCCGACTCTGCAATCGACCGCAGTACGGTCTGATGCTCCGGCAGGATCGCGTCTTGCCCCACGATGAAAAATGTGATCGTCCAACCCTGTTGGTGCAAAAAGTCCAAAATGCGCGGGACCGCCAAGTTCAGGTACGACGGATAGTTCGACCACTCCGGATCTCCGTGGGTTTTCAAATACGACCAGAGGTTATCCAGATCCAACGACAGACTGGCGATTGGTCGGTAGATCATGAGCGAAGCTCCCGATGGCTCGACGAACTCGTCCTCCAGGGCGGGGTACCCACCGTCGTATCGACGACGGCCAAGGCCCGGTCCGCGAGTTGAATGGTCTCGTTGACGTTCAGGGTGCCATGCACAATGTGCGATGAATTGACCAGGAACACTCCGGGCAGCGATGTCGTCATGGGCGGCACGCGATCGGAATATCCCGGAGTCGAGAGGGCAAACACATACCGGACGCGCGACAGCCGTGCGGCCACGACGTCCTTTGGCCGAAACTGCGGATATATCCGCTCCAGAGCGGGGATGAAACGCTCGAGAATCGCTTCATCAGATTCGGTGAACAACTCGTCGTCAGGTGGCACGTATTTGGGCAGGTAAACCAACGCGTACCCACCGAAGTCGCTCGGATCGACCAGCGCCGACATTTCGATGACGCCGGTAAAGGGAACCCAAGAGTCGGTGATATTGGTCACGTAGAAGGGACCAAGCGATCGTCGCAGCAGAAGCGAGGCGCAAATGATGCCCTGGTAGCGAACGCTTTGAAGGGCGTGGCGTTCCGCTTCGCTAAGCTGGGGGCAAAGTACGGCTGCGATGGGTGCTGCGGCCGTAACGATAATGCGGTCGAAATCTTTTTGCTGGCCATCGGCGAGGTGTATCGAACCCGAGTCGACACGCCGAACAGCAGCGTTTGTTTCGATGTTCACGCCCAAGTGTCGGAGAGTTTCCCCGAGGCGTTCAAGGATGCGAGCGTACCCGCCGCGGACGTAGCCAAACATCTCCTCCTTCAATCCAGACCGGCGAGCGGCGTACATTCGGGCAATAGTCGCCCAGATAAACGCGGCGGACGTCTGCTGATAGCTGTTGCCGAGCTTGGCGCGTAACAGGGGCAACCAGATCTTCTCGAAAGTGCGAGGTCCCGACCAGCGTCGCAACCACTCTTCGACGGGGATCTGTTCCAGAGATCGGGGATTGCGGATGCGGGAGGCGTGGAGAATCGTGGCCGCCAGGCGAATCTTGTCGATGAGCCGAAGGGGAGGGAACCGCAAAAACTCCCAACTATTGGACAGTGAATAGAGTTGGCCGTCGGTGTAGAACCCTGTTTTGGTTCGTCTCCAGACGCAGTCGTTTTCCAGCCCCAGCTCGTGGAGGAAGCGGCGTAGATGGCTGTCGGAGAGCAGGCAGACGTGATAGTGTCGGTCCCACGTCACCGGTCCGATTTGCCATGCGGCGGCCAAGCCACCGACATCAGGAGCAGCTTCCAGGACAGTGACGTGATGTCCGCGTTGCCTGAGCCGCCAGGCTAAGGTCAAGCCGAGCATTCCCCCGCCGACGATACCGTACTTTGCCATAGTCGATCGAGTTGCTTTTGTTTCTCTGAGCCTCATCGGCCGAAAGACGATTTCCCTTGGCGATGGGTGGTGAAAGGCGGCGAGGCGTCAAAGGGCTGATCGTTCGACGACGCTACCCTGATCCAAGACGTACTCGCGGTGACATTCTGAGCACCGCAGGGATGGTGATTTCGATGATCGATCCGAGAAGCGGGCCAGGATCTGACCACAGCGGCAAACGCAACCCACAGCTCGGGCCGGGTTCCCCAACGCGAGGATGAAATCACCGATGGATTTGGTGACAACCGAACCCATGCCAATCATCGCCCATCTTCCGATGGTCAAATCACAGCCGATGGTGCAATTCGCCCCGATTGTCGCACCTTCTCGAACAAGAGTCGGACGAGTGTGCTCATCCGGCGTCGAGGGGCGGAGCCGGGTGAGATCGGGAGTGGTGGCCCGAGGGACGCGGTCGTTGGTAAACATGGTGCCGGCCGAGATCATGACGCCGTCCTCAATGGTGACGGCAGCACAGATATAAACGAAGGCGTTGATTTTGACGCGATGGCCGATGTGGACATCGTAGGCGATGTAAGTTTTTTCGCCGATCAGACATTCATCGCCGATGGAGGCACCGTGGCGAATGTGGACATGATCCCAGATGTGGGTATCGCGTCCCAACTGGACGTTCTCTTCGATGATTGCGGTCGGATGGATACGCGCGGTCACAGCGGCAGCTCCGCCCATCGCGAGTCGTCAACGGGGATCCAATGGGCTTTGGGCATCGAGCGATAAGCTGCTTCGATCACTTCGACGCTTGCCAGAGCATCCTCGGCCGTGATCAGCAGCCGGTCCTCACCCCGAATCGATGCGGCAAAATTCGCCAACTGGTCTCGGAAGGCCTGAACCTTTTGATACCCGTTGCCAAAAACGATCCATTCACGGCTGGCAGCCTGACGATACCGAGAAGCCCGCCAACCGACTTGAACTGTCCCCGACGAGCCGAATATCTGTAAGTACCAGTCGCTCTCTTTATTGACGCTCCAGCTCAAATCGATGCGGCCAATCGTTTGTGAGGCACTGCGAACCAACAGGTAGGCGTTGTCCTCGACCGGGAGGTGTTGCACTCGTTTTCCTTCAACGGCCAGCACTTCGACAATGGGGCCGAGCAAATAGCGCATGATGTCCACCGAGTGTGTGCCGTTGTCGATCAACACTCCGCCGCCGGACACGCTCGGGTCGGAATTCCATCGATGAGCCATGTCGATCGGCGCGGTGAAGCTGTTTTCGACGGCGAGGAGATCACCGAGTATTCCCGAGGTGACGATACTTTTCGCGCGAACAACATCGTCCGTGTAACGAAACTTCGAGGCCATCGTCAGGCGAACCTCAGCTTTTTCCGCGGCGTGAATCATTCGTCGGGCCGACGAGCTATCCAGAGCAAATGGTTTTTCGCATAGGACGTGTTTGCCGCAGCGGGTCGATTCGATGACCATTTCCTCGTGGGTGTTGGGCGGGGTGCAAACAATGACCGCATCAATGTCCGACTTGAGGAGGTCAGCATAATCAGTGTACGCAGGGCACTTCATCGCGCCCCCCAGACTGCGGGCGGCCTCCGTTCGGATGTCGACAACGCCGGCGAGTTCGCCGCCATTCCATTCAGTGAAAACCTGAGCGTAGGTCTGAGCAATGGCTCCCGCACCGATCAGGCCGAAACGAATTGGGGGCGATTTCATGATGATCTCGCTTGGTCAGAGTCGCCGAGCCTGACGGACGGCCTCGGCGAGTTGGTCCAAATGGGTTTCGGTGTATCGCTCATTAAAAGGTAGAACAAGAACGTGTTCGAGGTAGTCGAACGTGCCAGGGAAGCGCTCCGCGGAATAATCGACGGCCTCGGGGCGGGCGAGGGTAAAGGGCCAGCGGCTTCGGCCAAACGTTACTTGATCGCGGAAGACACGGCAACGGAAGGCAGGCTTTTGGATATAGCGGGGAGCGGACGCGATGCCCCAGCGTTGCAAGCGCTGGGCGAGTCCGACGGCCCCGCCCGGGACGCTTTGGGGATCAACTCGAAGGGCGTACTTCCACCAGCTGCACTCATCGCCGGGAGAGACTCGCGGCGGGTCGATACCATCAACGCCTTGCAAGCGGTGGGTGAGTTGGTCGGCTAGGTATCGGCGTCGTCGGGCCACCGTTTCGAGTTTGTCGAGTTGAGCCAAGGCGACGGCGCCTTGCAACTCGCTGAGGCGATAGTTCAGAGCCAAAAAATAATGATCCGGATTGGGATCACCGTAACCCCAAGCTTTATTCAAAAACAAGTAGACCCTTCGCGCCAGGGCTTCTTTGTCAGAAATGACCACGCCGCCCTCGCCCGTGGTGATGTGTTTGCCCTGTTGCAGGGAGAAGCAACTGACGTCCCCGAAGGTGCCGACTTTTCTCCCACGGTGCCGGGCCTCAAAGGCTTGGGCGCAGTCCTCGATGACGGGCAGCCCGTGACGCTCGGCCAACTCGAGGATTTCGGTCATATGACAGGGGTTACCGAACAGGTGCGTGACGATGATCGCCCGAGTGCGATCGCTGAGGCGCTCGGAGATGGTTTGCGCCGTCACGTTCCCGGTCTTGGGGTCCACGTCCGCGAACACCGGAATCGCTCCCTGGTACAGAATGGGGGTCAACGCACCCATGTCCGTGATCGGCGTGGTGACGATCTCATCGCCAGGTTCCGGATCGATCGACGCGATGGCCGCATGAATTGCCGCGGTCCCTGAGGACACGGCATGAGCGTGCCGCACCCCCATCAATCTCGCAAACCTCTCCTCAAAGTCGCGAGTAAAGTGGCCTTTGGTGCTGGTCAGGGTTCCGCTGCGCAAGGCTTTCGTAACTACCGCAATCTCCTCATCGCCCAGTGTTCGACCGCTGGCGTCTTGGTCCGAGGGAAGACTTACTTTTCTCACGTCGTCCACAGATAGCGTCACGAAACACCCCACTTCAAACTTTGCTTGCCGTTCGGCTGAGTCGCGGCAAGGCGGTCGTTGTCTTGAAGAGTCGCATCTATCGACTTTGCCTTCGGGAACCGGAACATTACATCACCGCCCATGGCAAACGGCGACGTCCGAGGTCGGGGGCATCGGCCGATGGCGGGATCGTCGAAGCGTT
>CAKZUU010000166.1 GCA_937922175.1 uncultured Gemmataceae bacterium | reverse complement strand
GTTTTGTCGGCCGGCGTCGTCGTCGGCAACCGAATGGCGGGAGCGCACTTCCTCGGAGATCATCTTGCCGTCTTCCATGTGAAAGACACGATCGGCGTAGTCCATCAAGCGGGCGTCATGAGTCACGACCAAGACCATGGCCCCGCGTTCGTGGGCAGCTTCGTGTAGTAGTTCAATGACCTGCTGACCGTTTTCCCAATCCAAGGCGCTGGTCGGTTCGTCGGCGAAGAGGAGATCGGGTTTTTTGACGAGAGCACGTGCGATGGCGACGCGCTGCTTTTCGCCCCCGGAGAGTTGGGCGGGTCGGAGGTGAGCTTTTTTGCCCAAGCCGAGTTGTTCGAGCATCGACAAGGAGCGATCACGAGCTTCACGTCCGCCAATTCCCTCGCCCCAGCGAAGGACCAGTTCCAGTTGCTGTCGGGCGGTCAATGCGGGGAAGAGGTTGCAGCCTTGAAAGATGTAACTGCAATGTTTGAGGCGGAACTGTTCGAGATCCGATCGGGAACGATTCCAGAGGTCTTGATTGAGGGCGAGGACCTGTCCGCGATCGGGGCGGAGGAGTCCGGAGATCATGGCGAGCAGGGTCGATTTGCCGCTACCGGACGGACCCATGAGCAGGGTCAGCTCTTGGCGGTACAGGCGAAGTCCGACGGAGTTCACGGCCAAGGAATAGGTTTCACCCTGACCGAAGCCTTTGGTCAGACCGCGAGCTTCGAGGTAGGCGGGTTTGGCGGAGGCTGTGGACCGAGTCGAGGCGGCCGTGCTGCCATGAATCGCCGAATGGGTGTCCGATGGATGCCAAGCTTGATTGAGTCCGGCCATGCCAATCCTCATCACCCGGTCGATCCGGGCTGGGCGTCGGTGGGGGTGTCCATCTCAGGAAACCGGTCCAAAACCCGATCCGTCTGCGTTGGGAGAACCGGTTCTTTCGCCGCCTTGCCAATGGGCCTGGAGGCTAGTCGTCAACCTCTCCGCGAGTCAGGGCATCGGCGTCCTGCCTTGTAGGGAATGCAATCGAGGATGAGCCATCACGGCTCATGTATAGTCTCGGGAAACAACGGCAGAACGTCCAGCCAAATCAGGTTCTCGCAAGTTTGACCTCGCCCGCATTTCCCACAGATTCGCTATTCTAAGCACATCGGTTTCGATCATCGGATAGCGACTCGGGCATGATCTCGTCCGATCTTCCTATCGATTGGCGCGAATGGCTGCTCGCCGAAGCCGATAAGACGTATTTCTTGAATCTGCAATCCTTTGTGGCCGATGAACGACGACGATCGGTCGTTTATCCCCCAGCGGACCAGGTTTTTGAAGCATTTCGCTTGTGTCCTGTGGATCGGACGCAAGTGGTGATTCTGGGGCAAGATCCGTATCATAGGCCCCGACAGGCTCACGGCTTGAGCTTTTCCGTCCCCGCGGGGGTTCCGCTGCCGCCCTCGTTGCGGAACATTTTCCGTGAGCTGCAATCGGATTTGGGCATCCCGATGGCCAAGGATGGTTGCCTGACTCCCTGGGCCGAGCAAGGTGTTTTGCTCCTCAACAGTGTTCTGACGGTACGTCAGGGCGAACCCGGATCGCATCGGAATCGCGGCTGGGAGCAACTGACCGACAGCGTGATTCGCCGGTTAAGCGACCGCCGGGAACCTGTGGTGTTCGTACTGTGGGGGAACTGGGCGCAGCAAAAGCGGGCATTGATCGACACGAGTCGGCATGCGATCATCGAGTCGGCACATCCATCGCCCTTGTCGGCCCGGGGGTTTTTTGGCACTCGTCCATTCTCGCGCGTCGACGACCTGCTGCGAAAGTGGGGTCGGCCGGGGGTTGATTGGCGGTTGCCTCCGCGGTTCGTCCCCCAAGGCACCGCGGGTGGTGGACGAACGGCTAAGGGATGATAGCTATTCCCCATCCTTGACAGCGGCGGAATCATGATCGAAGTCGCGGAACTCACGAAGCGGTTTCCCTTGGCCGGGGGGGCGGAACTCGTCGCCGTGGATGGCGTCTCCTTCACGGTTCTCCCGGGGCAGGTCTACGGCTTGCTCGGGCCGAATGGTGCTGGCAAAACGACAACGATCCGCATGATTCTCGGGTTGCTTCGTCCGACGTCCGGAGAGGCTCGCATTGCCGGGTTTACGTCGGCAACGCACCCAGACGAGGTCAAGCGGCGGGTCGGTCTGGTGTCGGCGAGTGCCGGGTTGTACCCGTGGCTGACCGTTCGTGAGTTGCTCATGTATTTCGCTCATCTGTATGGCGCGCCGCGACCGCAAGCTCTGGGCGAGTTGGCCCGTTTGAGTCAGATGCTCGGGCTTCATGAGTTGCTCGACCGTCGTTGTGCGACTCTCAGCACCGGGCAAAAACAAAGAGTTCATCTGGCCCGCGCTTTAATCCATCGACCGCCGGTCCTCCTCCTCGATGAGCCGACCTTGGGGCTGGACGTGCTCGGCAGTCAGGTCATTGTGGAGTACGTCAGTCTCCTGCGCGACGAGGGGAAGGCGGCCATCGTCACGACGCATCGGCTGGAAGAAGCCGAACGCCTGTGCGATCGCTTCGGCCTGATGCACCGAGGCCGACTCGTGTGCGAGGGCACCTTGGCGGAGTTACAGGCCGTCACCGGTGCGTCGAGCCTGACTGATATGTTCCTGAAGCTGGCGAACGTGGGGCCTGCCATCGGAAGAACGGAACCGGTGCAAGCGCCTCTTGGAAGCGAAGCCGAGCCTGTGTCATGAACCTACTCTCTGGTTCTTCTCTCGGTGTCATGATCGGCAAGGAACTGCGGGAGATTTTGCGGGATCGGCGGACGCTCGTCACCTTGGTGCTGATGCCCATCCTGCTGTATCCCCTGCTCGGGATGGCGTTCAACTATTTCCTCATCGCTGTCGCCCCGGCGTCGGCGTCGGATGTCTTCCGCATCGCCATCCGCAGCGAGCCGGAACTCCGACGCTTGGCCGATCTGTTACGTCTCACCGAGGGCGATCCCGACATTTCTCATCTGTTCGGCGATCCGGAAAAGCTGGTCCGGGAGGGAAAAGTCGATGTCGGCGTGCAAGTGGTCGGAACATCCCGTCATTCCGATCCCCAGGGACTGCAGCGATCATTCGAAGTTCGGTTGATTCGACAGTCCGACGTCTTGGTCGCCATTCGTGCCGAAGATTTTCTGACCACTCGATTGGGGCAAGCCAACGTCCGGATGTTGAAGGAGCGGTTGCGGGCGGTGACGGGCGATCCCGATCCCTCGGAGCCGATCCAGGTCAAGGTCGAGGTCATGGAATCACCACAAGGGCAACGATTCGCTTATGCCGCTTCGTTGATCCCCTTGGTCTTGGTGCTGATGACCATTACCGGGGCGGTCTACCCGGCGATCGACCTGACAGCGGGAGAGCGGGAGCGTGGCACGCTGGAAATCTTGATCGCCGCTCCGGTGCCCCGCATCGGGTTGTTGCTGGCGAAATACGTCGCCGTCGTCACCGTGGCGTTGCTGACGGGCCTGGTCAATCTCAGCATGATGACAATCACGTTGATGGCGAGCGGCTTAGGCCCCTCGTTGTTTCCCCAAGGATTTACTTTGGGGACATTGGTCGCGGTCCTGGCCTTGTTGACCTTGTTCGCGGGTTTCTTTTCCGCCGTGCTGCTGGCCGTCACCAGTTTCGCCCGCTCGTTCAAAGAGGCGCAGGCGTATCTGATCCCGCTGATGCTGCTGGCCATC
>CAKZUU010000165.1 GCA_937922175.1 uncultured Gemmataceae bacterium | reverse complement strand
GCGATCAGATTCTGAGCCGGGACCACGCCGAGACGGTACAGCCGCGGCCTGAGAAAGCTGATCGGATGAGGTCGAAGCGTCAGGCCGGTGGCGCGATAGTCGGCGAGGACCTCGGCAAACAAGGACATCGGAGGGAGACAGTCGGGCGATGTTTCGATATCGGTCTCGTCCCAAGGTGTCCGTGGACCGCGTTCGGGCAAGGCTCGCCACAACGCCTGTCGGCGGTTGATCGTCAGGGAAGCGAAGGCGTCGGCCTGGGCCAATCGCTTCAGAGGGCCGGCTCGCCATCCGGTGCGTCGAACCAGATCGGTAAAGGAGACGAACGGTCCGTCGTTTCGAGTCGTCATCAGTCGTTCGGCCTCGGAGCGTGATAAGCCACGGACGAACCGAAATCCCAGACGCACGGCGGGCGGCGATGGAGAGGCGGTCGTGGATTCTTCGACTTCGAGCGTGCAGTCCCATTGGCTGTGGTTCACATCGATGGGCCGCACCTCCACCCCGTGCCGACGAGCATCCGCGACCAACTGAGCAGGGGCGTAAAACCCCATCGGTTGGCTATTGAGTAAAGCGGTACAAAAAGCGGCAGGGAAATAACATTTCAGCCATGCGGAAACATATACCAGCAGCGCGAACGAAGCGGCATGCGATTCGGGGAAGCCGTACTCGCCAAACCCGCAGATCTGTTCGTAAACCCGCTCCGCGAAGTCTTGACTGTAGCCTCGCTCCCGCATGCCTTGGATCAGTTGGTCGCGGAACTTGTCCATGATGCCATGACGCCGCCATGCCCCCATGGCTCGGCGCAGTTGATCAGCCTGGCCGGGAGTGAATCCCGCCGCCACCATCGCCAGTTTCATCGCCTGTTCTTGGAACAACGGAACCCCCAACGTCTTTTTCAACACCGACTCGACCTCGGGGCTGGGATATTCGACTGGTTCTTGTCCGCAGCGGCGTCGCAAATAGGGGTGAACCATTTTTCCCTGAATCGGCCCCGGACGGACGATCGCGACCTCGATCACCAGATCGTAAAAGCAGCGAGGTCGCAACCGTGGCAACATGCTCATCTGCGCTCGGCTCTCGATCTGAAACACGCCGACAGTGTCCGCGCGGCAAATCATGTCGTAGACCCCCGGATCCTCCGCAGGGATCGTCGCCAGGCTCAGCCTCTCGGGGGGCGGAGTCGGCCAAATCTCGCGGGGACACGACTCGATCAGATCGAAACATTTGTGAATCGCTGTCAGCATTCCCAACCCCAGGCAATCCACTTTCAAAATGCCCAAGGCGTCAAGGTCGTCCTTATCCCATTGGATCACGGTGCGTCCGGGCATGGTGGCGTTTTCGATCGGCACCAACGACGCCAGCGAATGATGCGTGATGACCATCCCACCCACATGTTGCGATAAGTGTCGCGGAAACCCCAAAAGTTCCTTCACGAGCCACAGCAGCTGCCGACTCAATCGAGCCTCCGGATCCAGCCCCGCTTCGCTCCATCGAGCGGCGAGATGGTCCAGGTCGTGGCGAGAGTAATGGTCCAATCCCTTGGCCAAACGGTCCACTCGGTCCAGCGATAAACCCAGCGCTTTGCCAACGTCCCGCACGGCCGAGCGGACCCGATAGGTGATGACTTCGGCGGTCATCCCCGCCCGATCCCGACCGTACTTGTCGTAGATGTACTGGATTACCTCTTCCCGGCGTTCGTGCTCGAAATCCACGTCGATGTCCGGAGCTTCGTTCCGCTCTTTGCTGACGAATCGCTCGAACAGCAGGTCGATGCGGTCAGGATCGACTGAGGTAATCTCCAGGCAGAAGCATACCGCGGAGTTGGCCGCCGATCCTCGTCCCTGGCACAATATGCCCCGACTTCGGGCGAACCGTACCAGGTCCCAGACGGTGAGGAAGTAGGCTTCGTAATGCAACTCGGCGATGAGCCTCAACTCGTGCTCGATCAAATCGCGGATCTTTGGGGGGATGCCACGCGGATATCGCCGATGAGCGCCTTCCCAGGTCAGTCGGGAGAGGTACTCGTGCGGAGTCATTCCTGCGGGACAAAGTTCCTCGGGGTAATCGTAGCGCAGATCATCCAACGAAAACGCGCAGCGGTCGGCTATTTCGACCGTACGCTCAACCGCCTCTGGGGCATCATGGAACAATTCGAGCATCTCACCCGGGGATTTCAGGCATCGCTCGGCATTGGCGAAGCGGCGAGTTCCGAGTTCGGCGACCGTGCAACCGTGACGAATAGCCGTCAACACATCGTGCAGGGGTCGGCGTCGGCGAACATGGTAGTACACATCGTTGGCGGCCACCAGAGCCAGCCGTGCCGCTCGGGCCCGCCGTTGCATTTGTGCCAACAACTCCCGGTCGTCTTGCTCCCGAAACAACTCGGCGATGGCATAACATCGATCGGCAAAGACGTCACGATAGGCGTGGAGGTAAGTCTCGTCGATGAGCCGCTCCGGACCGGAACACGAGCGAAGCAAAACCCCGGCGAGCAAGCCGTCGGCGAATTCGGCCACGTCGTTGAGTCCTATATGGCATTCGCCCTTGCGGGCGTGGCGTCGACCTCGGGTGAGCAACTGCGACAACCGGCCGTAAGAGGCCCGATCCGTGGCCCAGAGCAAAACCGGTGGAGCATCGCGCGGTTCGACCTGCGCTCCGATGAGAAGTTTCAATCTCGCTTCTCGGGCAGCGACATGTGCTCGGACGACACCGGCCAGGCTGGCACGATCGGTGATAGCCAATGCGCGATAACCCAACTCCGCTGCTCGCGCGACCAACTCATCCGGGTGCGAGGCTCCTTCCAGAAACGAAAAGTTGGTACGACAGTGCAGTTCGGCGTAGCTCACCGAACCCTGTTTGCAACGTGGCACCGGCAGGGGGTGACGTTTGGCCGGCTGCGGATCGGGCATGGGCTGGTCTCCCCCATGAGGTTCAAGAGAAAATTCCGTGTAACCACCAGCGTTCTTCCCCCAGCGTGCGGAACAACCAGAACCACTCGCCTTGTGAGGTTTCGACGAGGTAGTAGTCCCGTCGCACGTCCTCCCCTCGCCACCAGCCGGTCTCGATACGCTCCGGTCCCCAAGAGTGGGCTACCTCATGCCTTCGTTGCTCCCACCAGAAGCGAATCGGCGGACCGCCCGGCACCACCGAGACGACTTCGACTTCTCTTGGCCGACGCAGCAATCGAATCGGCCGCACCGGAAGATGATGGAAGACATCGCCTGCCTTCCTGTCAGCCGTCTCGTCGGTCACCGAGTTATCGGCGAAGGCCCACTCCGGCTGCGGATCAGGGCAGAGGCGAACTCGTCGCACTGCCGACTCGCCTAATCGGCCGATCAATCGTTCCAGCACGGTCCGCCAATGGCGTTCGCCATTGGCTTGATTGCCGTCGAACAGCCGGGTTTGTCGAACCTCCAGAGGAGCCGAGCGGACGACTCGAAGGGTGATCGCTGCGATTCTTTCGGACAGGTTCAGCCGCTCCAGATGCAACAGAGTCAACTCGATCCAATGTTTCAGGGAAAGGCTCGGTTGTGACAATGCCACCGGGAAATGTCGTGCCTCGGCCGATTCCAACGTCAGCAAACACCATAGTTGTTGCACGCCGATCTGTCGGGGAGCCAATGACCTCACGATCCTCTCCAGCAAATGAGACAGGATGGTTTGCACCACCAGTCGATCGTCGACCGGCGGCTCCCATGTCCAACTTGCTTCGATCCACTTCGGTACCCGCTCGGCGGTCAATAGTTCCGGGATGTTCCCCAGCGCTTGGTCGAGCCGTCGCAGCAGTTCCTCGCCGAAGCGTGATGGCAGATCGGCTCGCGGCAAGGCCATCAATTGATCGATCCGGCGAACGTCGAATTGGTGCAACAAGGCCACGGTTTCAGGCGAAAGCCGCAAGAATTCGACAGGCAACGGTCGAAGGGCCTCGACGTGTCGGCCCGGAGGAACGATCAGGATCGACTCGGTCGTCTGGGGTTGATGAGCCAAGGCCCAAGCGGCTCCTGCTGTGTCCGTCAAGGCAAGGACAGTTCGATAACCTCGGTGAAGAAACCACCTCTGCACCGCCTGAAGCAACGGAAGTTCGCCGCTGTAGTTGATGTCGCAATCCGTGACGTCGAGCAGCAGACTATCGGGAAGAGGGCTGGAATCGAGAGCGACCCCTGGGCTGAACTCGCTACAACCATGAGCTAATCGTCGCAACTGCTCCCGATCGCCGGCAGGGTCATAAGGTTCCCAACGGACCCGGGAAGGACACAAGGATTGAGCCTCGGCGAGAAGCATTCCAGGCTCGACACCATAACGTTTGACGGCCGGAGTCACAGCAACGACACGGAACTGCTGCCGCTCCGCGGGAGCGAACAAGCCGAGTTCAAGGCTAGCCGGTTTTGCCCCGAGGCGAGACAACACCTGCCGTTGAATGGGCCAGTTCGGCAACCAGACGCAGAGGATTCGTTTCATGGCTTAACACCACATCGGCCGCCTTGCCGTGAATCGATCCCCGAGCGGACAAGACCTCGACCTGCCAACGTCGTTCCCAGCAGGGCGGAGAGCGCCGACTTGGAAGGGGACGGACCAGCAACCGCACGTCGGCCTTGGTGGAGACCGCCGGGGGAAACGTCGGCAACAGGAAGCCCCAGCCGCCGCCTCGCTGCGCTGCCCAACGCAACCGAACCCATTGCCGCTCGTTGCCCGGAGGAACATGCCCCCAGACCACGATCGGCAACTCGCATCGCAACACCTGTTCCCAGACCCACCAAGTCGCTTGGGAATCCCCCGGGCGAAGCACCACGACTCGTTCGTCCATCGGGACTCCCAACGACGCCGCCCCTGGAGGGTAGAATTCCCCTGTCGGGTCGACGATCACCAACCGACCACCCTGAGGAATCGCTGCTGCCGCCGCCGCCAGTGCCAATGTCTCGGCTCCTGATTCCTCGCCAGAACCTTGCCACTCAATCAACCAACCGCGGGGCAATCGTCGGCCGGTGAGCAGTTCTGACAGATCAAGGTGCTCGGCAGGCCGATCGACAGGAGATTCCCCTGCCCGGAACGCCGATTCCACTTGCCGGGTCCGTTCTCGCAGTTGGTGGATCACATCCCGCTTGGCCACGCGATCCATGGGGATTTCTCCCAGGAGTTCACATCATAACTATACAATAGTACACTATTACATGCCAATGTCGGCCGATCGTCGAAGAAGCTGCTGACTACCCGTCGGCCTGTCGGTCAGCTGAGTCTTGGCTTTCCTCCTCAGCCGTTCATCCACCGGCGCGAGATGACGCCGTCATTTCGGGTTTGGGGGGTTGTTCTGAAAATCGACTCACTTGGATTCGACCCTGAACCGAGCGTTCCCACGGGGGCCATATCGATGCCGACGCTCCGGACATCGTCGGAACTTCGGGCCAAACCGATGGGGGGAACTCAGCGGTAGGTGTGCCGCAAAGTTCGTGCGATGATCCAATCGGGAATCCAATAGGCGAACTTGGCAAGTCGCTCGGTTTGCCACGGGAAGTTGAAGACTTTTTTACGGCGACGTAAGGCTCGGGCGATGCGACGGGCCGCCTCGTCGGCGTTCATGACAAAGGGCATGCCAAAACGATGCTGGGCCGTCATGGGTGTGTGAACGAAGCCGGGGCAAATCGTTGTGACCGCGATCCCTCGGTGACGCAACTGGATTCGCAATCCTTCGAGGAATGTCTTCAAGGCGGCTTTACTGGCGCAATAGCCTTGTTGTCCCGGAAAGCCCTTATACGCCGCCAGACTCGAGACTCCGGCGAGATGACCGCGACCCCGGCGGAGCATTTCCGGAAGGACCGCCTCGATGGCGTAGACGGCCCCCAGGTAATTCACGCGGATCATCTCTTCGATTTGATCGACATTCAGCGGATCGACAAGCGACTCATGACCGACACCCGCGTTGGCCACCAGCAGATCCGCTGGCCCGAGCCTCTCGCTCAATCGTCGGATGGCTTCGAGCACTTCCCCTCGGGAGGCGACGTCGGCAGGTTGGAATTCGGCTCGACCTCCGAGGGAACGAATCTCCTCGGCCAATTGGCCCAACGACCCCCGCCGGCGGGCGATGAGTCCGACTTGATATCCTTCTTGGGCGAGAACTTTCGACAATTCCCAGCCGATTCCGCTGGACGCTCCGGTGATGATGGCAACCTGCGACTGCACCATGAACCCCTCGAACCGACGGATGATGGGACTCACATCTTCCCCCCGACGGCATTCCTGTGTTCGTTCCGTCAGCCGAATGCTGGAGGGATGGAATAGATGATTATGGGACCTCTTCGGCGCATGAAAAAGCCCCGCTGAGTCAGTCCGCGGGGCTTCACATATCGCTGCGGAGCGGAGTTCAGGATTCGTCTCGACCGCCCAGCGCCGTTGCCCGCAGAAGGTAGTACGCCAACGTCAGAATCGCTGTCAGCGTGGCTGCCACATAGGTGAGTGCCGCGGCGTTGAGCACCTTGCCGACCACTTGGTCTTCGTCGGGAGTTACCAGACCGGCCTCTTGCAGAGCGATCCGAGCTCGCCGGCTGGCATCAAATTCCACGGGCAAGTTCACAACCTGAAAGACGACGACGGCGGCGAAAAGTCCGATCCCGGTATAGACCACCCATCGGCCAATGTCCGGTGGAAGAACACGACCGAACGTCAGGGCGAAGCCCAACATGATGATGAGCCATGCCGCTTGGCTGCCGAAGGCAGCGACCGGCACCATGATGTTGCGCAGGACTAAGGGGGCGTACCGCTGAGCATCTTGGATGGCGTGACCGGCTTCGTGAGCCGCCACTCCCAGAGCTGCCAACGATCGGCCGCGATAAACGTCGGGACTCAGCCGGAGCACTTTATCGCTCGGATCGTAATGATCCGACAGATAGCCGTGGGTGGGTTCGATGCCGACCCGATCGACGCCTGCCACCGAGAGCAGGTGGACCGCTGCCTCCGCCCCGCTCGCCCCACTGCGTGCCGGGATCCGGCTTGCTTGCGAGAACGCGCTACTGACCCGCCACTGCGCCCATAATGCCAGCAAAATGCCGGGTGCAAGGATCAGCAGATAGAGAGGATCGAAAAACAACATCTTTCAACCTCGTCGGAGACTGGGTCTTTGGTTCGTGTCCACCACCGTCATCATCACCTCTGGCCCCATTCTACGCTGATTTGGTCCTTGGAGTACATCGGTTTGATGCCTTCTGGCCAGGAATTGATTCGCCGGCGACAATGGTCGGAGATTCGGTCCAGTTGAAACCCTCGTTGCGCCCGATACTTTGCGCATGACTCCGATCGTCCTCATCAACGCCGTGGGATTGACCCCCCGTTGGTTGCCGCATGCTCCCTTTCTGCAGGGGTTGGCGCAGTCAGGCTGGATGAGGCCCTTGCGGGAGGTGCTTCCCGCAGTCACCTGCACTGCCCAAGCGAGCATCCTCACTGGAAAGATGCCTCAGGAACACGGAGTGGTGGGCAACGGTTGGCTCTTTCGGGAAACCGGCGAAGTTCGCTTCTGGCAACAATCCAATCGACTGATTCAAGCCGAACCGATCTACGCCCGGCTTCGACGAGAGAAACCAGGATTTCGCGTCGCCAAGCTGTTCTGGTGGTTCAATCAAGGGGCCGCCGTGGACATCAGCGTGACGCCCAAGCCGCATTACGGGATCGACGGGTCAAAGGTGTTTGGTATTCACGGCACGCCGGAAGGACTCACCGAACAATTGGAACGCGAACTGGGGCCCTTTCCGTTTCACACATTTTGGGGTCCCAAAGCCGGTTTGCCGTGCACACAGTGGATTGCTCGATGTGCGGCCTGGGTTGTGGCAAAATCTCGACCGGACCTGACACTGGTGTATTTGCCTCACCTCGACTACGACCCGCAGCGTTTCGGGCCGCAGGGCTGCGACATGACGCGGTTGGTTCGGGAACTGGATCATGCCTGCGCCGTTTTGAGAGATACCGGTGCTCGCGTCTGGGTGGTCAGTGAATATGGCCACGTGCAGGTGAATCGCCCGGTCTATCTGAATCGAATCTTGCGCGAAGCTGGGTTCTTGGCCGTCCGCCGGGGTCCTTTCGGCGAGCATCTCGACACTTTCAATTGCCGCGCCTTCGCGGTGTGCGATCATCAATTGGCCCATGTGTACGTCGCCGACTTCCGGGACCTTCCCGGCGTGCGCGAAGTCCTGTCGATTCAACCGGGTGTCGCACGGATCTTCGCGGATTTGGAGCGCGGAGAGATCGGACTGGATCATCCGCGTAGCGGGGAACTCGTGGTGCTATCGCAGCCGGATGCCTGGTTCGCTTATCCGTTCTGGTTGGAAGATCGTCACGCCCCGGATTATGCTCGAACAGTGGCGATTCATCACAAACCTGGGTATGATCCCTGTGAGTTGTTTTTTGACCCGGGGATCCGTTGGCCGATGCTTCGAGTGGCGGCGAAACTGTTGCGCAAGAAGCTCGGTTTCCGCACCGTGTTGGATGTCATCCCGCTCGATGCGCGGTGGGTTCGAGGAAGTCATGGGCTGGCCAACATGGATCCGTTGGATCGCCCCTTGTTGATCGGCGACGGTCCGCCTCCTCCGGATGACCTAATGGTTTCCGATGTGTATCGCTGGCTCCTCGCGGCCTGTCGCGAGGAGAATTGATCGGGATCCTTTCTGCCAAGGAGTCGATTCGATGGACGACCGCTACCTTTTCCCCTACCGGCAATCGCGGCGTGATTTTCTGAAATCAGTAGGGCTGGCTCTGAGCGCTCCCCTGTTGGTCCAAGCGGAAGAGTCGCCCGCGAAGGTCACGATTGGTGAAGGCGCATTTCGCTACGAACTCGACCCGAAATGGGGGCAACTCCCGGCGGGGATGAGCTACGGCTACGGTTGTGCCGTCGTCGTGGATCGCGAAGACCGGGTTTACGTCACCTCGCGTTCGACCAATCCCTGCGTGGCCATCTTCGATCGAAGCGGGCAACTCCTGGAAACCTGGTCGAACGACTTGGGCGAGAAAATCGGCTACTCGGTCGATCAGATCAAGGACACTGCCCACGGCCTGTATCTCAGCCGGGAGGGCGATCAGGAATTCCTCTATTGGACGGAGAACGTCAGCACCAACAAGGAAGGCCCGAAATTCGGTCGCCGCGTGTACAAGACCGACTTGAAGGGCAAAGTCCTTTACACTCTCGGCCCGGGAGTGAAGGAAAGCTCAGCATCTCAGGCGTTCGATTTCACCAATCCGACGGATGTTGCCGTGGCTCCCAATGGCGACGTTTACGTTGTCGATGGATACGGCAGCCAAAAGGTCCATCGCTTCGACAAGAATTTCAAGTGGTTGAAGACGATCGGTGGTCCGGGGAAAGATCACGGGCAATTCAATGTCTGCCACGGCATTTGGATCAGCACGTTGGGGGCTGAGCCGGAAGTATACATCGCGGATCGCCACAACGACCGAATCGAAGTCTTTTCGCTGGACCTTGAGTATAAGCGGACCGTGAGCGACATTCGCACGCCCTGCTGTTTCTACCAACATCAGGGGCATTTGTTTATTCCCGAGCTTGGACAGCGGGTCAGTGTTTTGGATGCGCAAGACCGAGTCGTGGCCCGATTGGGCGATGGCAAAGGTTACGAGAAGGAAATCGCGAAACACCCGGATAAATTCGCCTTTCCGCATGCCCTGACGGTGGATTCCCAAGGGAACCTGTATGTCATCGAATGGCTCCCGTACGCTCGGGTGCGGAAGTTCCGCCGACTGAGCGCGTCATGATGTGCGGCCTGTCCGTGCAGCGGAGAATGCACCATGAATCGGCGTCAGTTTCTGGGTGTGACCGGGGCGGCTTTGACGGCCGGAACCCTGCTAGCCGATCAGCCCACCCGGCGAGTCGGCCTGATCGGTTGTGGCTGGTATGGCAAGTGCGACTTGTTCCGATTGATTCAAGTGGCTCCCGTCGAGGTTGTTTCCCTGTGCGACGTCGACCAACACATGTTGGCCGAAGCGGCGGAACTCGTGGCCCAACGGCAAATGTCGCATCAGAAACCCCGGCTCTATCGCGACTATCGCGAGATGCTCAAAGAAAAGGATCTCGACATCGTGATCGTCGGCACGCCCGACCATTGGCATGCCTTGCCGACGATCGCGGCTCTGGAGGCCGGCGCGCACGTCTACGTCCAGAAGCCCATCAGCGTGGACGTGGCCGAGGGACAAGCGATGGTGTCGGCCGCTCGCAAGTACAACAAGGTTGTTCAAGTGGGCACGCAACGCCGCAGTACCCCGCACCTGATCGAGGCCCGGGATCGTGTCATTCGCGAGGGCCGACTCGGCACGATCGGTC
The DNA here is from genome assembly GCA_937922175.1 of uncultured Gemmataceae bacterium. Lineage (GTDB taxonomy): Bacteria > Planctomycetota > Planctomycetia > Gemmatales > Gemmataceae > CAKZUU01. The sequence goes on along the minus strand of CAKZUU010000165.1, from coordinate 3,480 downwards.
TGGTGGAAATCTACTGCTACTACCACATGCGTTCTCGTGAGAATCCGCCAGATTCCGAGCCTCCTCCGCATCTCGATTACGACATGTGGGTCGGCCCCGCTCCCTGGCGCCCGTACAACAAACTCGTTCATCCGCGATCGTGGCGAGCTTTCATGGAGTTCGGCAACGGCATCGTCGGTGACATGTGCATCCACATGCTCGACATGGTCCGGTGGATGCTCGGACTTGGCTGGCCCAAACGCATTTCCTCGTCGGGCGGCATCCTCGTCGATCGTCAAAGCAAGTCAAATATCACCGATACGCAAACAGCGACTTTCGAGTTTGATCCCTTTCCCGTCGTGTGGACGCACCGCACCTGGGGACACGCCCCGGATCCAGAGTATCCTTGGGGCGCGACGATCTACGGCGAAAAAGGCACGCTCAAGGCCAGTGTGCAACGGTGGGACTTCATCCCGCGGGGCAGTACTCGGCCGACCCTTTCCGGCGAATGGCTCAACGAGGGTGATCGCTACCCTGAGGACAAAACGGAAAAAGACCTGGAATTGCATGTGGCCTCGGCGAATCGCGCCCACCAACGCGACTTTCTCCAGGCCATTGCCACAGGCCGCCGACCCGTTGCCGACATCGAGGAAGGGCATATCTCGACCGCCAGTTGCATCTTGGCCAACATCGCCCTGCGGCTGGGTCGAACTCTCACTTGGGACGCTGTCAAACAGCGCATCGTCGGTGACGACGAAGCGAATCAATTGCTCCGGCGTCCTTATCGCTCGCCTTGGGTACACCCGGGAGTTTGATCGATGGGCGCGTGGTTGGGCCGACGGCGATACACCCCCAGCAGGCATAACTCCGGGTAGCGGCAACGGAGGGCGCGGAGGGCACGCCACAGTTGCAATTCCAGCCAATTCAACCATCGGATCTGGCTGAAGGTGGCGAGGTCGTCGAGATATACGAAGAGAATTTCCTCAAAACTCGCGGGAGCCAAATATCTTCGAAGATCCGAGCGGGTGTTCCACCGATACGCGACGGGAAAAGTGTCCGTTTCCTCGCCGCCCCAGAGGCGTCGTTTCAGCGGATAGTGCCAACGATGAGGCGTAAGAGCGGAGAGAACGGTCAAAGGTGACCAGCGAAAAACGGTATAAACCACGAGCAGGCCGCCGGGAGCCAGCAAGCGGCTGAGCCGTTCCGCGACTCGCGATGGATCGGCGATGTGCTCTGCGACCATGCGCATCGTCACCAGATCGAAGATTTCCTCGGTGACAAAGTCTTCGATCAGGCAGCGAGTGCGAGCGTGGAGATAGGGGTTTTGGTCCACATTGGGGCTAGGATCGACGCCGACCAGTCGTTGACATCGGCGGGCTAATTCTTCGGCCAATCGGGGATTGTGGGGGAAGAGACTTCGGCCGCCGCCCACGTCCAGCCAACGGGTCGAGGTCGAAACGAGACGCCGAAGAAGCGTTTCATACCAATCGTCAGGGGTGAAGTAGCCATAACGCCATCGGCGGCGAGGTGCCCAACTCGAGAATCGGGCGTCGCCGTGTTTGAGCGCGACCAATTCGGCGAGTTCGTCGGGGGTAGGAGGATGCATGGTCGGGCCGGAAAGAGCGATATCATTCCGTCTAGTTTTCGTTTTGCTCGTACTTGGCATCGAGGTAGATGAAGACATTACCGACGGTGACCGTGGCGAGAAACGCCGTCCCGGAGAGAGCGAGAGCCATCGTCTCGATCGGCGCTGGGAGATACGCGCTGAAGGGGACCAGAGCTCGTTGGATGGGTAAGTAGACAGGAGCCGAGAGGAGAAGCCCGGCACCGATTGTCATGACTTCGGCCAGAGCGATGCGATTGAAGTTGGCCGTCGCCAGGCTGATCCACTCACGAATCCCTCCCACGAGCGAGTACTCTTCGCCGACCAGAATCGGGGAGAGAAGCCACGTCAACACGATGATGGCCCAAAGGATGACCTCTGCGAGCAGGCCGAACATCGAAACAACCGCTCCGAGAACGCGCGTGCTCAGTCCGGCGGCCGCACCAAGCTCGGTCGGCGGTGCGGTGATCCAAGCGGGGAGTCGATGCAACAGTGACATGAGGTAGAATGCCCCGCCCACGAGCACGATGTAGACCATCATGAGTTTGGCGACCGACGTCACGATACCTCGGGCCGCCTCTCGGAGAGTCACTGCGCGCGAGGTCGACATCTCCAGGTAGGTCATCTTCGTCAATATGGCATTCGTCAGAGCGAGGGCGATCGCGGCCCCGATCGTGGCGAGGAAGTCGACGGGACCGCTTTTCGATTCAACGGTCTCAACTGGGAGGTCAACTCCATTGGCGAGCTTCTGGACCAGATAGGGGATTCCCCCAAAGACCAAGCCGGTCAAAGCCAGGCCGGTCATCGCGAGGAACAGCTTTTCGCGGCGAAAGGCACTATCAATGGCCGCGAGCAGATCATCCAGTAAGCCGCGGACACCAACGGTGCGCAATTGCATCGGGTCCATCCGCTCGGCAACCCGGGAGAGAGGGATTTCCGACGGACCGGCCGGGCTGCTCGATCGTGCCTCCTCTTCGACCTGAAGGGGCGGCTTAATTCCCGTTACCGCCTCCGTGAATTCCGCGTGCCATTCCAGTTTCATCCAAGCCTCAGCCCTCGACCGCCGGGCCCAACTGTTCTTGGGAATCGTGCCTTGCTGAATGTGATAGATCACCGCGGCGGTGCTTTTCGCTTTGATTTCCTGGCCATTGGGAAAACGAATATACCAAGCCTCGCGCCGTTGTTTCATGATCCTCTCCCGAAACGATGGTTCCTGGATGGGCAAACTCCGTCTAAGGGATCGGGACGTCGCTGAACTCGAACGACACGAGCGTCTCCACGATTCGTCCGGGAACTCGAAGGGCGAGCGTCCAGTTTTCCGACGAATGAAGGTCCGGCTTTTCGATTCCCCTCCCGGAGACGTAGTAACGCAACCGGAAGACTCCGTCAGCGACGTCTTGGATCTCGAATTGATCCAAGCGATACCGCTGACCCTTCGAGTGACGCAACCACGCCTGGTGATCGACCAGGAACGACTGAAAGCTCTCGAATTCTGGCATATCCGTCGGGTAGGTCAATTCCACCGTGGCCATCGCGAGCGGGCCATTCGGGCGCCAGTCCAGAAATTTCGCTTCGACGCCTTCACGATGGAGTTTTTTGCCGGTCTCGTTTAAACCGAACACGAATTGGGGCATTTGGCAAGTGCCGACGATGCGAATTCGCCCGGCCACTCGCCGAAATGACGTCATCTCCCGAGGAACCTGCCGAACCTGCACTCGGAGCTCGGGTGTCTGTTCGCCCACGATGGGGAGACGACTGGTTCCCTCAACACTGGCGGGCAGCAGCTGGCCGTCCGACCCTTCCACGCGCCACGACCCCCGCTCCCATTGCCAAAAATAGGCCTTGAACGACGGCTCCCAGACGACGTCGATGAGCACGTCGGTCTGCGACGTCGCCGT
>CAKZUU010000164.1 GCA_937922175.1 uncultured Gemmataceae bacterium | reverse complement strand
GTTAGACCGATTAGGCAGCCTGGCGATGGTCACAACGCATTTAGGAGATTTGAAAACATACGCTTTTTCCAACCCTCGAGCCGAGAACGGGGCCGTTGAATTCGACGTCGAAACCCTGCGTCCGACCTATCGCTTGCTCATTGGTCAGTTCGGAATGAGTAACGCGATGCGGATCGCCCGCCGGTTGCAACTGCCAAGGCGGTTATTGGTTCGCGCCATGCACTACCTCCGTCGAAAGCAACGGCGTGCTCCCGACATGGCGAAATTAGCCCAAATGAAAGTCGAAGCGGAGCAGGCACGCGAGGAGGCCCGTCGCTTGCAAATGGAGGCACAGCGAGAAAAGAAAGCCTACGAGGAGCAACGGGCCGCCGCCGCGAGAGAAGCCCAACGTCGAGAGGCGTTGCGGTTGTTCCGCACTCAGCTGCAACCCAATGATCGAGTTCGAGTTGCGCGATTCGATCAGCCAGGTCGTATCGTTCGAACGGATTTTCGCAAGAACGTCGTTCTCGTGGCGGTGGGCTTTGGACAGTGGGAAATCCCGCTGGACGAAGTTTACCCTTGGGACGACCCCAATATTTCTGGCAATTGAACGGCTAAGAGGATTGAGCCGGTACGATGGAACCGCTCGTCGATCGGGTCGCTGATGCTCCCCCTTCCATTCCAGCCCAAGGCGGACGCATCACAAACAAGAACTGGACGATGGTGGCTCCGATGAACCCCTCCAGAAGTGCCAACGGAGCATGAAGCATCAACGACAGGGCAGCAACCGCCGAGAAATCAGTTGAACCACCAAATGCCAAAACGCCGGCTTGCAATAAACAACTGCACAGGACACAAAACGAACAAGTGACGAAGCCGCCGATCCAGTTTCTCGGCCTTTTCCCGGGAACGCGGCGGACGAGGAAGACTGCGGGGCCGGTCACTAACCACGACCAGGGGTGCAACAAGCAGCTCAATGCCACCAGGCTCGCCCCCAATCCTCGAAGCGATCCCGAGCGAGAGATCAAGAACAAGGGACGGGCCATCAGAGTGGGCAATCCGATCACGCAGCTATTGACTCCCCAGGTCATCAGATCGCCGTGGCCTAATAACCATGCTTGCAAGAACACCGCCAGGGGAACGGCAACGAAGGCTCGTCGGCCCAGCAAAATGCCCGCGAGCCCGTTCAGGATCAGGTGAACGGAGAACACTCCGATCGGGATGTGGATCGACGAGGCGACGAACAATGCGGCGGTGACCAAAGCCAGCCGCGCCACTTCGTCCTCGTGCAGACGGCGAAGGCCCACGGCCAAGAGAGCGAACGCCCCGAAAGTCCCCAAAATCCAGCACGGATTTGAGAGGATATATGCGGAAATGTGGACGCCCAACGGCAGCGACCCGGGCACAGCTCCGACCATCATGCCATGCCTCAACGAGAATATTTGTTCCAATCTCGGTTCTGTCATTCGTTCATGATAGGAATGCGTCCCCCCGGATTACGGCACGTTTCGCTGACCGGATGTCGAGTGGGAATCGCGGCGTGGCTCGACGCCCCAGAGATGCCGGACAAAGAAATCCTTGAGCCGCCGCCAACCATATGCCCCCCCTATCCCGTGCCCAGCCCCCGGGACGACGAGCAGATCAAAATCTTTGTCCGCTTTGATGAGGGCGTCCACCACTTGCATTGTGGAGGCCGGATCGACGTTGCGATCCAATTCGCCCACGATGAGCAGCAACTTTCCTCGAAGCCGGTGAGCATTCGTGACATTGGACTGTTCGGCATAGTGCGGCCCGATCGGATATCCCATCCACAACTCATTCCACCAAACTTTATCCATGCGATTGTCGTGGCAGCCGCACGCCGCCACCCCGACATGATAAAAATCCCCGTGCGCTAAAAGACCCCGCAACGCAGTTTGACCACCTGCTGAAGTCCCGTAGATGCCGACACGCGAAAGGTCCAGGCTCGGGTCCCTCGCAGCAGCGGCCTTCAGCCAGGCGATGCGATCAGGAAAACCCGAATCGCCCAGATTCTTCCAGCAAATGTCGTGAAATGCCTTGGAGCGATACGACGTTCCCATGCCGTCGATTTGAACGACAATAAACCCCAGTTCGGCCAGTTCCTGTCCGCTGCGGAACGTCGCGAACGCTTTCGGGACATGAGCCCCATGGGGTCCCGCGTAGATCTCCTCGATGACTGGATATTTTCGTGCCGGGTCCCAGTTCGTCGGTTTGTAAATGATCCCGTAAATGTCTGTTTGGCCGTCACGGCCCTTCGCGACGAATCGCTCTGGTGCTCGCCAGCCCGCTCGCTCCAGCTCGCTGACATCCGATGTCTCCAACACGCAAACCAATTCGCCATCATCCGCCCGTCGCAGTTCGTGGACCGGAGGTAAATCGACCCGGGAATAGCTGTCGATCAGAAATCGGTGATCCGGCGAAAAACGAACCTGATGCGTTCCGTCTCCGCGAGTCAGCCTTATGAATTTCCCCCCGTCGTAACTGGCTCGGCAATAATGCACGTGGTAGGGGTCTTGCTCCGGATCGATCCCCCCAGCACGAAACACGATCTCCCGCGTTGCGTCATTCACCGATTCGACCCCACGCACCACCCAGGGGCCTTTCGTGATCTGCTTCTTGACTTGACCTCTTCGACCGTCGATGAGATACAGGTGATTCCAGCCATCGCGTTCCGACATCCAGATCCATTCATCGCGATCGGCAACACGATGCAGGAAATATTTGTGGGCGTAATCGATAAACGTTTGTCGGGCCTCTTCGATGATGACGCGCGTCTTTCCATTCGTCGGATTGACGCCAATTAGTCGAAGCACTTGATGCCCGCGCTGGTTGTAGACGAAGGTCAGCTCGAGGGGATCAGCGATCCATCGAACATCTTGAATTGACCACGGCTCGGGGAAAAACGTGGTCTCGATCGGGATTTCTCGTTTTTCCCCCACATCGAACAATCGCGGCCAGCTGATCGTCAAAGGATCGCCCGGCTTGGGATACGTCAGCGTGTGCAATTTCGGTTGCAACTGATCGCGGGGGGACGACTCGATGAGATGAATCCGTCGCTCATTCACCCGGCGTGTTCGCATCGCAACCACGTATCTCGAATCTGGCGACCAAAAGACGGAGCCGTTATAGAAGTCCGACGGCGTCGCATCTGTCGTCAAAGCAACCGGAACGCCGCCATTCGCTGGTCGCAGGTGCAGGTTTCCGTCACGTATCAGCAGTGTCCATTGGCCATCGGGCGATTCGGTATTCGCACGTCGCAGGGGGCGCTGCCGAAGCGCGGCGGGGTCGGCATCGGGGGCAGGAGGATCGGCTTGCCGCAATTCGTTCGCCTGGATGTCCCAGATCCATGACTTCTCGAATGCCCGGAATCGAACGCTCCCGTGATCGTCGAACGCGATGGCCGCCAGGGCTAGACGCCGCGGGTTTGTCTCCTGTTGGGTCGCCGCACTTAATGCTTGGGCCAAGCGGATATGATCGAAGGCTGGTCGTTTTTCCCCGCGTAAAGCGTCCACGAGGATGAATTCTGACTCGCCTCGGCCGCGATCCGCTCGATACCAAAATTCGGGGAGGTTCGGTCGCCAATGAGGCTCAATGTGCAGAACGGGAACCAAATCGTGCCAACGGTCGTGAAGTTGCCGGGCACGCTCGTACTCGTCTCTGGTACCTTGCGCCTTCACCCCGACAGGAGCTACCCCTATCAGCAAACACCACCAAAGGTGACGCATGGTTCTCACCTCCTCAGCAAGTCCTCGTTGGTCGGGAATGCAGCAGACACCTGCCCGCGAGTCAAGGAAGCACCGCCGCCCCGAGAGTGTCCTGTATTTCGGAGTAGATGTAAACTATCGGGGTCATCGCCCAAGACGAGGTGCTCTATGCGACCAGTCCACGTAATCATCGGGCTGTTGATCGTCCCCTTGGAAGTCGCGGCGGATGACTTCAACACGGCACGGAACATCGGCAGCGAAGCGCCGGCGTGGAGCCAGCTCCCTGGTGTGGACGGAAAGAAGCACTCGTTGGACGATTTGAAGGACAAAGAGGTCGTGGTGGTCGTTTTCACCTGCAACAGTTGCCCGGCGGCCGAGGCCTATGAAGAGC
>CAKZUU010000163.1 GCA_937922175.1 uncultured Gemmataceae bacterium | reverse complement strand
TCCGCGAGGTGGTCGCATTGTACGGATTGGACGATGGCTCGGTGCGGGAACTGACTCCGGATTGGCTGGATCAAATCGCCGAATTCTTCCGGACGCCCGCTGTTCGGTTTCTGCTCGTGATGATTGGCATTGCCTGTTTGATCCTCGAGTTCAAGTTACCTGGGGCCACTGCCCCGGGAGTGATCGCGGCAGTCTGTTTTGTCTTGTTTTTCTGGGCGCAATCTCACCTGAGCGGGCAAATTATCATCCTCGCGATTCTCCTCTTCCTCTTGGGTTTGATTCTCATCGGTATCGAAGTGTTCGTCATCCCCGGCTTCGGGTTCGTCGGGATCAGCGGTGTCTTGCTGGCTGTGATCGGTTTGGGGTTGGCGACAGTGGATCGCGCCCCCCGGAACACGAGCGAATGGCTTAATCTGGGGGCGACACTCACGCAGTTCAGTCTGGGGATGGTGGGCGCCGCGTTCGTGGCTTTGCTTGTGGCTCGCTATTTACCCCATGTGCCGTTCGCAAATCGCCTGCTCTTGTTGCCCCCGGGTGAAGGTGATGAGGTCGAACAGGAGCCGGCCCTTCCCGGGGTCAGCGAGGCGGCGTCGCTACTGGGAGCCGTTGGCACCGCGGCCACCGTCTTGAGGCCCGCGGGAATGGCAAGGTTCGGCGATCAGTATGTGGACGTCGTCACTGAGGGGACATTTGTTCCCGCGGGATCTCGCGTCCAGGTGATCGAGGTCGAGGGAAACCGTATCGTGGTCAAGGAAGTCTGAATTCGGCGAAGGAATCGAGTTGTCGATCTCAACTCGGCTGGGGCCGGACGTTCGGTCATCATGATTGGTTAGCCCATGGATTATTTGACGATTGGATTCGCGCTGATTGCCCTGGCTGTCGTTTTGGCCGCGGCAGAGTTAGTCATCCCCAGTGGAGGCTCAATCCTGGTGGTGGCGGCCGTTCTTGATCTGATTGGGATTTTGGTCGTTTTTGTCTACGGCGATGTGTACCTCGGTTTCGCCACACTGGTCGGTCAGGCGATTCTCCTGCCAATCTTTGTCGTTCTCGCGATGTATATCTGGCCGCGGACTCCCTTTGGTCGGCGGATGATCGTCGAAGGGCAGCCGACGGACGAAAAGTTAGTCGCCTTCCCTGGTGGAGAGGAACTGGAGCAGCTTCGGGGTCGAGTCGGAAAGGCGGTCTCGGTCCTGCGTCCGGCGGGGGTTGTCGAATTCGACGGTCGGCGAGTCGACTGCCTTTCCGAAGGCGTCCTGATCGAACCGAACACCTGGGTCCGCTGCATCGATGTGAAAGGCGCCACCGTCATCGTTCGACCGCTGGAAAATGCGCCTGATCTGGCAAACTTCGAGTGATCTAGGTACGATAGCGTCAAGTTCCCAGTCACCGTGTGCTAGGAGAGTCCATGACTTCGCTCATCACCTTTGCAGCGGACAAGCCTGTCAGTGAGACGACGATCTTGTGGGTCGTCGGCGGGGTCATTGTACTGTTCATCGGTTTGTTTATCCTCATCGTCTTTTTCTCCTTCATCCATCTGTGGATTCAAAGTTTGCTCTATGGAGCCAATATCGGCTTCTTGCAGTTGATTCGGATGCGGCTGGGCAAGGTGGATTATGCCATGGTCGTTCGCCAGAAGATTGCCTTGGTGCAGGCTGGCGTTAAAGTGTCAACGGCGGATTTGGAATCGCATTACCAGTCTCGTGGCAATGTCCCGAAAGTCGCAACCGCTGTCATCGCGGCGCACAAGGCGGGGATGGACCTCTCATGGAAGACGGCGGCGGCCATTGATCTGGCGGGACGCGATGTTCTCGATGCCGTGAAAACCAGCGTCAATCCGAAAGTGATCGACTGCCCGGATCCGGCGAAGGGTCGGCAGTTCCTGGATGCTGTCTGCCGCAACGGCATTCAACTTCGAGCCAAGGCGCGGGTCACGGTCCGCACGAAACTCGAGCGGTTGGTCGGTGGAGCCACGGAGGAAACGATTATCGCTCGGGTCGGTGAAGGGATCGTCAAAGCGATTGGCTCCGCCAACGACCACAAAGAAGTCCTCGCCAATCCGAATATGATCACGCAAACAGTGCTGCACGCTTCGCTCGATGCGCAGACGGCTTTTGAGATTGTGTCTGTCGATATGGCGGATATCGAAGTGGGCGAGAATATCGGTGCCAAATTGCAAGCCGACCAAGCCGCCGCCGATCTGCGTGTGGCTCAGGCGGAAGCGGAGAAGCGCCGTGCCTTGGCAGTCGCCCGGGAACAGGAGATGCGAGCTTTGGTCGAAGAGAATCGAGCCAAAGTCGTCCTGGCGGAGGCAGAAATTCCCCTGGCGATTGCCGACGCTTTTCGGCACGGCCGGCTCGGAATCATGGATTATTACAATATCAAGAATCTCCAGTCCGATACCGAGATGCGCAGCGCCATCGCCGCCGCCAGTCAGCCTTCAAAAGCCACAGCATCTCATGAACGCAGCAGAGCTGATCAGGGAGTGTGAACAATGGCCCAAAACCCTCGGCCTGGACGTTCGCCCCTGAGCGATATCGAACGTTTTCTCCGCGAGGTCGAGCAACTTCGCAGGAAGGCGGCGAGTGAGCAAACCAAGTCAGAACCGCCTATCGACGAGGTCGAGGTCGTGAGGCCCGCCCGGCCGGCGAAGGCTCCTCCACCGCGCCCGATCGTCGTCGTCAAAATGCCGCCCCCACCTTCGCCCCGAGAGCCGGACGTTGTGGAGGTGATTCCGGTTCAGCCCGCCGTATCGTCTCCCCCGGCGAAGGTTCGACCGACGCCCGGCTCGTCGATCGCAGCCTCACCCATCCCGGCCGTCATTGCGGAATCGGCGACTCCACCGGCGCCCCCACGGCCGAAGAGCGTTTCCCCGCCTTCAGCTGTCGGACCCCCGGCCAATCTCGCTCGACAACTCATCCAAACTCTTCGCTCCCGCGAGACTGTCCCCTTGGCCATCTTGCTGACGGAGGTTCTTGGTCCGCCTCGGTGTCGTCGACATCGGTTCTGAGCGACGAGCGCGTGGGGGAATGGAAATGGGAGGGATCCCCGACTTTCCACCCGGAGATAGATTTCAATTCTCCAAATCTTCCCGGCCTCGCCCCATGGGTGGCGGCTTGCTGCTGTCCGTTGTCATCGTCAATTATCGTCAGGGTCAGGAGACGTCGCGACTGGTTCGACTCTTGTCCGAAGCCGAAGCGGTTCGCCGGGGGCAAGCACAAATCCTGATCATCGACAATGGTTCGTTTTCGGCGACGGATCTCGAGGCGATGGCCCGCCTCCCTAGCGTCGTTTACCAACCCCTGCCCGAAAACGTCGGATTCGGTCGTGCGGTCAACGTTGCGGCACGTTTAACACGCAGTGAGTGGCTGCTGCTGCTAAACCCCGATGTCCGCGTGAACGTGGGTTTTCTTGATGCCGCGATCGGATACTTGCAACGGGCCTCCCCGCGGGATGGCGTTGTTGGTCTGCGCCTCCGGGATCCTCTGGGGCAGACGCAACCGTCCGCCGGTACGGCACCAACGTTTCTCGATACGATTTTAGGCCCTCTTCGACCCAGGGTGCGGCGGAGATGCAATTTATCGATCAACGCTCGTCGGAAAAAGGTCCCTTGGGTCAGCGGTTGTGGCATGTTCGTTCGGCGATCCTGCTTCGACGAGATCGGCGGATTCGACCCCGAGTATTTTCTCTATTACGAGGATGTCGATCTCAGCCGACGGGCCAGTGCCGCTGGCTGGAATATCGTTTGTGATCCGCAACTGGCCATCATCCACGATCACCCCCTGCACACACGGCCGCTTCCGCCGCGGATGCGTCTGCTCACTCGGCAAGCTCTCCTGACGTATGCACACAAACACTGGTCGAACGCGGCCGCTGCCATCCTCGCGCTGATCGTTGGCGTCGAAGCATGGGTTCGCGGCATGTTGGTGCCACGAAATTCAGCGGAACGGAGAGCCTTCGAGCAACTGCGTCGGCTGGCTTGGGATTGTCTTCTGGGGCAACGACAGCGAGCTTATCTTCGCGCCTGGACGATGGCGCAAGGAGGGGAAAAGGATGTCCGCGCCGACTGAGGCCGCCGTGCCCCAACTGTCGATCGTGATCCCGACACATCAACGGGCGGACCTCTTACGGCGATGCCTGGAGTCGGTGACGGCGCATGCTCCTCCAGGTACGGAGATCATCGTCGTGGACGACGCCTCGCCCGACGAGTCGGCTGCGTGTGTCGTGGCGACGTTTCCTCATGTGCAACTGATCCGCCTCACACCGCGTCGCGGATTTTGCGTTGCGGCGAATCGGGGGATCCAGGCCGCGCGGGCACCGCTTGTCGAGTTGCTGAATGACGACACAGAAGTCGAAGCGGGTTGGGCGGACTTCGCGATGACCCTGTTTCAGGATCCGGCAGTCGTTGCGGTGGCTCCGCTGGTGTTACGCCATGGTGACACGCTTCCGCGAATCGATAGCGCTGGCGATACCTACCATTGGGGGGGCTTCGCTCAGAAACGCGGCCATGGCTGCCCCCTCGCCGATTTCCCGCTGGAGATCCGCGAGGTGTTTGGAGCGAGCGGCTCCAGCGCGTTTTATCGCAGAGAGGCCATTTTGCGTGTCGGTGGTTTCCCCGAGTTTTTCGGCAGTTATTTTGAGGACGTTGATTTGTCTTTTCGCCTGCGTCGTACGGGCGGCCGAATCCTTTTTGACCCCCGCTCGCGCGTTTGGCATCATGTGGGTTCGTCCTACGGTCGCTTCGACCCGTTGTTGCTCGAACAGCAATCGCGAAACGAAGAACTGGTTTTCTGGCGGAATATTCCCTTACGGCTTCTGCCTGCGGCAGCCTGGGTTCACCTCGCTGTGCTCGCGGCCAAGTCCTGGCGACGCTGGCGCGAAGGTCGCTTCTGGCCCTTTCTCAAAGGGCGTCTGCGAGCGGTCGGGCAGCTTCCCGCGGTCGTGCGTCATCGCTTGGCCTTTTCACGCGTCGGCAAGGCAGACGCTTGTATCGGCTTCCTCGACAAGGGCTGGGGTTGGCCGTGAGGAGCGGGGACTGTTCAAGACAGGCCAAAGTCGCGGTAGACCTGGTTGAAACGCCGCAGGTTCGGATCGTTGTCGATGTCGCCGAACTCACGCTGCCACGATTCCGAATCCGTTGGAAGAACCGGCTTCTCCGGGGCGGGTTCGGAAGCTGACTCGACTGAGCGAGGGGTCATCGCCCACTCCAGATAATCGTCGCAGCTCCACACGACGCAGGCCCGACCATGGACGAGCCTTCGGAACCGTCGATCGTTGGAGACCAAAGTCAGCCTCACTGGAGGAGATTGGTTTTGGATGAATCGTTCTAACCAATCGTCCGCCGTCTCGCCCCGGGAGAAGACAACGTGGGGACCCTCCGCGGAGTCGTCCAGCGGCTGTTGGCGTCCAAGCAATGGGCCATCGAAAACAACCGTAACCTTTTCCGCTTCTCTGCCGTGCACTCGCCGAATCCATTCGCACAAATCATCGCGGCACTTGGCGAGGCTTCGCTGCGAACGGGGCCTCACCAGACCGAGAGCATACATCAAATTGTACCCATCGATGAAGAAGCGCATCGTCCTACCTCACTCCGTCATTATAACGGCGGCGGAGTGTCAGTTGGGTGAGAGTAGGCCCAGTATAATGCGGGAGGCTGAGTATCCACAAGGCAGGGAGGGGACATGGCGCCAAGGTTCCAACTGGTCAGTCCTTTTTCTCCGGCGGGCGATCAGCCCCAGGCCATCGCGCAACTCGTCGAGGGATTTCGGAGGGGGAAGCGCTATCAGACGCTGATGGGTGCCACTGGCACGGGGAAGACGTTCACCGCAGCCCATGTCATCGCGGAGTTGAACAAGCCCACTTTGGTTTTGTCCCACAACAAGACCTTGGCGGCGCAACTGTACAAAGAGTTCCGCCATTTTTTCCCGCACAACGCCGTTTGTTACTTCATCAGCTATTACGACTACTACCAACCCGAAGCGTACATTCCCCAGCGCGACATCTACATTGAAAAAGACGCCTCCATCAACGAACATATCGACCGGCTTCGACTGGCCGCGACGAGTGCTTTGGTCAGTCGCGATGATGTGATTATTGTCGCCAGCGTGTCCTGCATCTACGGACTCGGGTCCCCGACCGATTACAAAAGGATGATGGTCTACTTGAAGAAAGGCGACCTCATCGAGCGGGAGCAGATCCTGTTGCGTCTCGTCGATATCCAGTATCAGCGAAACGATGTCGCCCCGGAACGCGGCCGATTTCGGGTGCGTGGCGATGTGATCGAGGTCTGGCCCGCATACGAAGAGGCAGCCCTGCGGATCGAATTGTTCGGCGACGAAGTCGATTCGCTGGCCGTGATTCATCCGGTGAGCGGGGAGACGTTGCGGGAAATCGACGAGATGTTCATTTATCCGGCGAAGCATTTCGTCACGCCCGAGGAGCGGACCCGTCACGCCATTGTCGGAATCGAACAAGAATTGAACGAACGTCTCGCCGAACTGAAGTCTCAGGGAAAAATCCTTGAAGCGCAACGATTGGCGGCTCGAACTCGCTTCGACCTGGACATGCTGCGCAACGCCGGCTACTGCTCCGGCATCGAGAACTACTCGCGCTGGTTCGATGGACGTCGCCCGGGAGAACCGCCGTACACCCTTTTGGACTATTTCCCCGACGATTTCCTGATGATTATCGACGAATCCCACGTCACCTTGCCTCAGGTGCGGGGAATGTATTTCGGCGACCGAAGTCGAAAACGGACTCTGGTGGAACATGGATTCCGTTTGCCCAGCGCGTTGGACAATCGCCCGCTGCAATTCGACGAATTCGAGCGACGCTTGAAGACCGTTTTGTTCATGTCGGCGACACCGGGGCCTCTCGAATTAGACCGAACAGGGGGCGAAGTCGTCGAACAGGTCATCCGGCCGACGGGTCTTCTCGATCCACTGATCCGGGTCAAACCGGCGCGAGGTCAAGTGCCGGACCTGCTCGAGCAGATCCGACAACGGGCGGCTCAAAACGAACGGGTCTTGGTGACGACGTTGACCAAACGGTTGGCCGAGGATTTGAGCCATTTCATCACCGATGCGGGTTTGCGGTGCAAATGGCTGCACTCCGAACTCGATGCGATCGAACGGGTGCAGGTGTTGCGCGAGTTGAGGCAAGGGGCGTTCGACGCTCTCGTCGGCGTGAATCTTTTGCGCGAGGGGCTGGACCTTCCGGAAGTTTCGCTGGTCGCGATCCTGGACGCGGACAAAGAGGGGTTTTTGCGAAGCCAAACTTCCTTGATCCAAACCATCGGCCGTGCCGCCCGGAATGTTAACGCGGAAGTGATCCTTTACGCGGATCGTGTCACCGAATCGATGCAGCAGGCGATTGATGAGACGAATCGGCGTCGGCAACGGCAAGTCGAGTACAACGCGAAACACGGCATTACGCCCCGAACGGTTCAGGCAGCAATCGATCAGTCGATTGAGGATGAAGTTCAAGCACATCGATTGGCTCAAGAGGCAGCGGGACTTGATGCGACCGACTACGTCACGGAGGAGTATCTGCAAGAGCTTCACGCAGAGATGATGCGTCGGGCGAAGGAGTTGGATTTTGAAGGTGCCGCGGAAATCCGTGATCAAATCGCCCGCCTCAAGGGGCAGACGGTCGCGAGTCCGCAGATCAAGAAAGCCCGTCGGGGTCGGAAACGCAAAAGTGGTCCGGTGTAAGAGGCGGGGGGCGGCCCCACCGCATCAAACACTTCCTCGTGACCATTTTCGTCGCAGACGCTCAACAAACCAGGGCAGTTGCTCGACCCTCGTCAGAGGCGGACCGTGGCCGAAGAGAACGAGTGACGGTTTGAGAGCGGCGAGTTTTTCAACCGAGTCGATATTTTGCCGGGCATCGCTGCAAAACGCTCGTGGGGGTAGTCGCAGCCCAGGTCGCATCCGAACGAAACTCAAGTTTGCCAGCACATCGCCGATGATGGCGACTCGGTCCGCCTCGCGGAAGAAGATGACCTGACCTGGCGTGTGACCCGGAGCATGGATGACGCGAAACCCTCTGATGTCGTCGCCGTCACGCAGCACGACGCCGACCCGGCAAGGCGGACCGGCAAGGAGGCGTCCGAGTCGATTGACAATGAACGTGTCGGGCTGCATCGGGGCTCGTCCCTCCGTGGCCGCGACATCGGCTTGATGACAGGCGATCGGGGCCCGGAAGTGCCGGCTCAGAAACCACGCGGCTCCCTGATGGTCCGGATGACAATGGGTCAGTGCAATCAGGTGGACGGGCCTGCCTCGCAAGCGACTCCGAAGGTACCGACTGTGCCAACGAGTCGCTGCATCAATCAAAACCCCGTCGGAATAATAGACGTTCAAGCTATCTCCGATCAGTCCACGGATTCTCCATAAATTCGGTGCAACGAGTTCCATCGCGACGATCCGGCCTGTGTCAAATCGATCCTGTTGGCGCGACTTTGTCGAAGATGAGATCGACGAGTTGCTCGAGAAGCGTCAGGTATTCCGTATGAGCAATCGTCTCCACCTTGTCGTGGAGTCGCCGTTTCCGCTCCAGCAATTCGACGACATGCTCGACGCCCATCCGTGCCAAGGGACCGTCTGGTCCTTGCATCGCCAGCAATTGATCGATCTGAGAATCTGTGAGTCGGCGGGCCCGGTCCGGATGCCGCTCGAGCCAGGCCATCAATTCGGGTTGCGTGGCGTGTTCGTGCAAGCGAAGCAGTTTATCCTCGGACTCGGCGGGTGCAGCCCCGCGCATCCGGGGCAAGAGCCTCTCCAGAGGCAAGGCGCGGAGTTCATTGACGGTCAACCCCAAAGCCTGGGCACACGCCAACACTGTGGCATTGCGCAGCCGTCGACCTTCGCGAGGATGAAGGATTTGTCGAACGGTGTGCCGATTCAATTTGGCGATGCGGGCAAAATCTTCCTGGTTCCAGCCGCGTTCTTGAATCAGGCGGGTGATTTTGGCCGTCAAAGCCTGGTCCGGATTCGACGCTCCGAGGTTCATGGTTGCGATCCTATGATTCATCGCGAGAAATCCTAGACGGGTCGTCCAGGGTCTCGCTCCTGATGGCGTGTTCTCCGTGTTTGTCGTAGTGGACGCGACACGAAGGTGTGATAGGGTTGTCACGAGACGCCGCTCCGAAGAACACCGAGAAATCGCTCATGACCACGATTCGCGACGCCCTGCTCCAAGGTTGGCAGCATCAACGGGCCGGCAACCTGGCCGTCGCCGAGGAGTTCTATCGTCGGGTGCTCGACGCCCAACCGGACCACCCCGAAGCTCTGTATCTTTTGGGGACGGTCTGCCAGCGACAAGGGAAACTCGACGATGCCGCTCAACATCTGCTCCTGGCGGTCAGTTTGCGCCCCGATTATGCCGAGGCACACAACAATCTCGGTGTGGTCATGGTCCTGATGGGTCGTCGGCTCGATGCCATCCATCATTTTCGCCATGTTGTCCGGCTCCGACCCACTGATCCCGAGGCGCTGAATAACCTGGGCAATGCACTCCGCGAAGAGGGATCGCTGGACGAAGCGGCCGAACTGCTCCAGCACGCTTTGAAACTCCGGCCCGACTATCCGGACGCGATGCACAATCTGGGACTTGTTCTCTTCGATTTGGGCCGAGCCGACGATGCCACCACGTATCTTCAGGAAGCGGTGCGATTACGTCCCGACTTTGCCGACGCCTACGCCGATTTGGGGCTGATCCTCGCCCGCCAACGACGTTGGGAGGAGGCGGTGGAACCGTTCCAGCAATTGATCCGCTTGCGACCAGATCGCGTGGAGGGTTACGCTCATTTGGGAGCCGTCCTCCGCGAATTGAATCGCTTGGAGGAATCGGCCGACCGGCTCCGTCAAGCGATTCGATTGAGTCCCGAGGACACGACGCTTCGGAGCAGCCTGGGGTTGACCTTGCAACAATTGGGGAACCTCGCCGAGGCCGAGGAACATTTGCGCCTCGCCCTGCGATGGGACCCTGATTTCGCCGACGCCCACAACAATCTCGCGATCACATTAGCCCAGATGGGGCGCTTCCCGGCAGCGATCGAACATTATGACCGCGCGATCGAGCTGCAACCAGATCAGCCGATTTTTCGGCGAAACCGAGCTTTGGCGTACCTCACCATCGGCGATTTCCTCAGTGGGTGGGCCGACTACGAGTATCGCTGGCAGTGCCCGGGTTTTGTCGAGCGGCAGCGACATTATCCCGCCGCCAGATGGCGAGGCGAACCGCTGGAAGGCAAACGCATCTTACTGTACTGGGAACAGGGGTTGGGCGACACGATTCAGTTTGCTCGTTATGGGTCGATCGTCAAATCGCTGGGGGCGAGCAAAGTTTATCTCGAAGTGCAACCGCCACTGGTTCGGTTGCTGAGTCGCCTCGAAGGAGTCGATCGGGTGGTGAGTGCCGGCGACCAGGTCGAATTGTTCGACTTTCAGGCTCCTTTGGGCAGCGTGCCCGGGATTCTTCAAACGACTCCGGCCTCGATCCCCGCGCCTGTTCCCTATCTCTCCGTCGAACCGGAACGTGTTGCGTTCTGGCGGAGTCAGTTGGCAAACTTTCCCGAATTTAAGGTGGGCATCGCCTGGCAGGGGAACCCAAAACAAGGGGGCGACCGATTGCGCTCGATCCCTCTAATCCATTTTGCCTCGATCGCTCGCCTTCCGGGAGTCAGGCTGTTCTCGCTGCAGAAGGAGTTCGGCCTGGATCAACTCCGGGACCTCTCGGATACGCTCCCGATCGTGGATTTGGGCCGACGCCTCGACCTGAGCGGTGGAGCGTTTCTCGACACTGCGGCTGTCATGATGAGCCTGGATCTGGTGCTCACTTGCGACACGGCCATTGCCCATCTGGCCGGCGCCTTGGGGGTACCCGTTTGGGTGGCCCTGGCGGCTGCTGCGGATTGGCGGTGGCTGCTCGACCGCGAGGATACCCCCTGGTATCCGACCATGCGCCTGTTTCGCCAGTCGAAATTGAAACGCTGGGACGACGTTTTTGAGCGAGTGGCCGACGCGATTCGAGATCTTCGGAAGAAACGGCCGCACGCACATGCCATTTCCATCGACGTCGCTCCGGGGGAACTCCTCGACAAGATGACGATTCTGCAAATCAAAGTCGAACGAATTCGAGACGAGGCCAAATTACGGAACATCCGGTTCGAGCTGGAAAACCTGACGGCGGCCCGTGAGCGTGCCGGTCTGAATCGCGAAGACTTGAATGAACTCGTCCTCGAACTGAAACGCATCAACGAGCGGATCTGGGAGTTGGAAGACGACCTTCGTCGGCACGAGGCCGAGCAGCGATTTGATGCAGAATTCGTCGAGAAAGCCCGCTCAGTCTACCGGCTCAACGATCATCGGGCGGCGATCAAAAGGAGGATCAACGAGATGCTCTCCGCTACCTTCATGGAGGAGAAGGAGCATCCGAGTTACTAGCCTGTTCATCGAGGAACAGCCCGGCTACCGCTCGTCGTGGGGGGCCGGGGAGATGTCGCGGCAGCCAGTGGCGAGTGACAGTTATTTCACCTCCAGCCGGATGTCTTTGAAGCGAATCTCCATGGGTTCGCCGCTGTGCAGTTGCAAGGCGAAAATGCCGCGTCGGGCGATCTTTTCGTCGGTGAGGTCCACGCACAATTGACCGTTGATCCAGGTGCGAACTCGCGGGCCGATCGCTTCGATCTTGTACTCGTTCCAGTCGCCGACGCGAACGTGCTGGTCGCCGGGCTTGTTCCAGAGCAATCCGCGGAGGTGCTCTTCATAGAGTTTGCCCCACCATCCGGCGCCAATGTCGGCTTGCAACCCTTTCACGTCGCCGTCGGGCAGTGCTTCACTGCGAAACTGGATGCCGCTGTTTTCCGTGTTCGGCGTAAGTTTCACTTTCAGCGTCAATACGAAGTCGGCAGCGGCGAGATGACTTTTCAAGAATTCGTTCCGTTTCAACCCTGGCGAGCGACCGACGATTTCCCCATTTTCGACGCTCCACAGTTTCGGATCGCCCACCCAACCCGCGAGATCTTGGCCGTTAAACAGCTCCCGAGCATTTTCTTTTGTGGCTAACATGGGCACTTGAGACGGTGAAGCTAAGTACGCAAACAAAGAGCGCACTTCGTGTTCACTGAACGGCTTCAGTTGGTCGTCGGGCATCATGGAGACATTAGATTCAGCGATTTCCTCGATATCGTCGCGCGGGATCGTCAACGTTTCGGTCGCCGTGACGATCGTCAAGGTTTGTCCCTGCGCGGATTTGATCATTCCCGTGATCGTTCGGCCATTGTTCAGTTCAATGCGGCTGGCCATGTACTCTTTGGGAATGACGGCGCTCGGATCGAGGACGTTCTCGAGCAAGTAGGTCAAGTCTTGGCGATTCGCGCCCGTGATGTCGGGCCCGACCTTGCCACCGATGCCGAAGAGCATGTGACACTGTTGACAGGTCTTGGCATGCAACGCACGTCCGAGCATCGGATCCGGAGCGGGGCCGGGTTTGAGAATCAGCTGTCGGTACTCAGCAATAAGTTTGGCGCGGTCGGCTGGCGTATGCCGCACCACGCCCCAGTGCGCTGCGATCTGCTGGTCAATTTCCGGATCGCGAAGATTGCTGAGTTGTCGAATCAGATCCGCCGGCACGTCGGCAGCCGGGAGTTTTCGTTCGCCAATGGCCCGAAGCAGTGCTTTTGCCGCCGTCTTTCGCGATGCGAGGGTCGCCAAGGCTTGACGTTTCTCCGCCAGCGACATCGTGCCATACAGAGCCAGGATGCGTTCAAATCCCGCGGCGTCATCGAACGTCGCCATCGCGCGAAGGACATCGCCTCGCAGAGAAGAATCGTCCAGTAACCGGGTCAGAAGGGGAGGCAACTCCGCGTCACGGGCGGCGACAAGGGCTTCCAAAGCGGCTCGTCGTTCGTCGCCGGCCCTTGTTGTATCGGTCAGGACGCCGCGCAGAGCGTGGAGTGCCTGCGAATCGCCGAACGTGACCGATAAGCTTTGAAGCCACCGGCCGACCTCCCGATCCGCGTGAGCCCGGACTCGGGTGACGGCATTCGGCCAGGACCTGGGCATCGCCACTTGCCGCCGTCCCTTGAGAGCTTCCATCATGCCAGCCACGATGGCTTTTTGCTTGGCCGGCTCCTCGATCCGTCCCAGGAACGCTGTCAGGGTTTCCAACCCGTCGGCCCCCCCGGTCGAGGCGATGCGCCTTGCCATGAATTCCAACATCAACGGCATCGACGATTGAGCGGCCAATTCTAACGCCGAGACGTGCCCCGTCGTGGCAAGAGGTTCCAGGGCATACCAGATCAGGAACGGCAGGTTGGGGTCCTGGGCATCGTCTGCGTGCTGCATCAATCCCTTCAAAATGCCCCGCCGCTGGTCCAACGGTCGTCGCTGGGCAGCCGATGCGAGGTAGCGACGGACCACGGGCGAGTCATCCTTGGCCGCCATCGTCTCCGCTCGGGCGAGCATCTCTCCTTGCAACAGGTCGTTTTCGTCGGCTAAGCGAATGGCCCAGCCGCGCACATGGGGGCTTTCATCATCAAGTGCTTGCTTGAGAACCTCTCGGTCAAAAGCGCCGATCACGTTCAACGCCCACAGCGCCCGGAGGCGTCGAATGTCGAGCGGATGATTCTTAGCGAGGCGTCGAAGCTCAACACAGACGCGCCGATAAGAATCAGCATGTTTCTCTCGTTGAGCCGGGTCGTGGTAGCGTTCTTGCAACACTCGGCGAGCGTGACGCACGTACCAATCGTTGGCGTGAAGTTGCCATAATACCAACTCATTGTCCGAGGCTTGCTCAACATCGATGGGATCCATTTGCCGAGGCGATTGCCAAATAACCTTGTAGATGCGACCGTTGCTGCGGTCCCAAATCTCCGGCTCGGTGCGGTGACAGGCTTGTTTGTCGTACCAGTCGAGGATGTAGACGTCACCGTCCGGGCCATAACGCATGTTGATGAATCGGGCCCACGCGTCGTTCGCCAGCAGAAAGTCGGGTTCATGACTCGCGATATAACCGGACCGGTTGGGTTTGAGAACATCGACATTCAGGCGTCGGCCATGAATGTTCCCCATGAAGAGCTGATTGCGATACGGCGCTGGCCAACTGCCCCCCAAATAACACATCAGACCACAATGCGCATGTCCCCCGCCGGCGCGATCGCTGCGATTGTTGCCCCCGTGGGGATTGTTACCGACGTAGTGCCGATGGTCGGCGATCGTCTGGATGTCGGCGTAGGTGTGCGGATTGAAGTGCTGCCCCGCTTGGCGGTGGTATCGACCTCCTTGAATGATGTGGAAGCAATGAGGGATGACGCACGCTTCGATAAACGCCTCGCCATGGTCATTAAAATCCAGACCCCAAGGGTTGCTCGTGCCGTGCGCAAACACCTCGAAAACGTGCCGGGTCGGGTGATAACGCCAGATACCCGCATTGATCGGCTGCCGCTCCCTGTCGGGCGTCCCCGGTTTTCCGACGAGCGAGTGAGTGAATACGCCATGACAACCGTACAACCAGCCGTCCGGCCCCCAGATAAAAGCGTTTAATGTTTCATGCGTGTCTTCGTAGTGCCAGCCGTCCAATAAAATTTGCGGCGGTCCGTCGGGTTTGTCGTCTCGGTCTTGGTCAGGGACGAAGAGCAAATACGGCGCTGCCCCGATCCAGACTCCGCCAAAGCCGACCTCCAATCCACTGACCAGGTTCAAACCATCAAGAAACACCTTGCACGTGTCGAACTTGCCATCGTTGTCCGTGTCCTCGAAGATCAGAATCCGGTCCCCCCGGTGTTTCTGATCTTGGGGAAGAAGCGGCCCGCTAAACGGTAGGCGCTGAGGGTAGACGTAAGCCTCGGCGATCCACAGTCGGCCGCGGTGATCCAAGCACATCGCGATCGGTTGGTGAACGTCCGGTTCGCCGGCAAATAACTTGACGCGAAATCCCTCGGGTACCGTCATCGCCTCGGCCGCTTTTTCCGGCGGCAAGCCAGCGTGGGCATACACGTCCGGACCCGGCAGAGGATCGGGAGCTTGCCGCTGAGGAAAGTTCGGCTTCGTGGCGTGGAAACGGAAGTCGTCGAAATTGACGTGGCCCCAGTGACCGGAATGGCGATCAACCAGCCGAATGTAAATCTCCCGGTTGAGATACTGCTGCAAATCCACCGCGACTCGCTTCAGATTCTCTTCCTCGATGCCTGCCATGCGAGTGATCAGCCGATCGCCCTCCTTCAATCGAATCTCGACCGAGGTTTCGCCGTGAGGCCCGCCGCCAACCAGGAACGACGCCCAAGGATGTGTCACCCGGAAAGGCACTGAGGTCAGGGTTCCTTGCGGTTGATCGCCGACTTTCTCGTACCCGCCAATCCAGTATTCACCTTCGTGCTCGCTCTTCATGTCGCCGCGACGGCGCGACACTGTATCACCGCGAATCGGCTGGCCGCGAAATGCTTCGCCCTCGACCGTCCAATCTCGTAAGTCCCCTGTCTCGAAGTCCAGGTTCAGCGGCCGTCCCTCCGCATTGACGGGACGGACCCCCTCCGCATCACTCGCCCAACAGGTCCTGCCAAGACACGCCAAAATGACGACGAAACGAGAAGTGATTTTCATGGTCGTGAACCAAGGCAAGGGAGACAATTCAAGGGAAGTTGCCGCTTTTATACCCGATCGCTTAGCGAACGAACAGGAAGCCCCGCCTCTTTCTGGTGCGGCAGCCGTTTACTCCCGGTCAGGGCATCGAACTC
>CAKZUU010000162.1 GCA_937922175.1 uncultured Gemmataceae bacterium | reverse complement strand
GAAACATCGGGCGGTCGGCAGTGGCGGCGAACGATACCCCGAAGTTCATGCGGAGCGTATCTGGGAGGCGATCATTAAAAAGCTGTTCCAGAAAGACTACCAGTTCGACGCGGGTTTCTACGGTTCGATCAACGAGTATAGTCGGAAAGTGGCCTATTTTTTCCATGCCAGTCTGCAAGGTGTGGGTCCCCAACCCCATGCCGCCTCCACGCTGCAAACTCTGGCCGAGGCTGGTATCAAGAATGGTCTGCTCGCCGACGCTCAAGTGTTTACCTGTGTCCAATTGTGCCGGGCGTTGCGCTCCCAGGAGTCTTCGTTTCAACTCGATCAGACCATCGACCCAACGTTACGGAGTCTGTCGCACGAGGTGGGAGCACGGAAACCGTCAGAGACTTTGATGCGCCATGCCATCGCCATCTTGGCGTCGCAGGGAATCAAACCGGACGAGGTCCTTCACGTCGGCAGTCGTATCGGCCGAGACATTGTCCCGGCCCGGCGCGTGGGAATGAGGACATGCTTATACGCAGGTGATAAAGCATCTCTGGAAGCGACACCGGACATGCTGCGTGACCCGGCCCAGCGGCCTGACGTTCTCGTCACGGACCTGAACCAGGTCGTCCCGATGCTGACTTGATCGCTCAGGCCGACCGCACACGGGTCACGAGTCAGGAACGCTCTAGCCCAGGGGCGACGGTGCTTCGCGGAGATGAGGAGCCGCACGGGAATGCCGCCACCGTTGATTTTGGACCCAGCCACCATTGACTGCAATCGGGTTGTGGCTGACCTGGACGCCATTCGACAGGTCAACCTTCAGCGCTTCGAGATGGAAGCGCTCAGCGCGATTGTTTTGATTGATCCGGTGCGCAAATTGATTGTTGGTTACAAAGACGTCACGCCGCACGACTTCTGGGTTCGGGGGCACATGCCTCACTATCCCCTCATGCCGGGCGTGTTGCTTTGCGAGACAGCAGCCCAATTGTCCTCGTACTATCTCATCACGCAGAAAGTTTTTGATACGCAATTTGTCGGCTTGGGCGGGCTAGACGAAGTTCGCTTTCGCGGAATGGTCCGGCCCGGCGATCGCCTTGTGATGGTCTGCTGCATGATCCGGGAGAAGCGTATGGCGGCCCAATGCTACGCCCAAGGTTTTGTCAACAATCGCATGGTCTTCGACGGCAAAGTCCAGGGGATCCCGCTTCGCCCCGAATTGGAGGCGTGAAGCGGGGGAGCCGTCGAGGAAACACGATTCGTCCGAGCCGTGATTGTCATGCGACGCAGTAAACGTTTACCCTTGGAGCAATTGACGCCCTATCTGGTCGAGCCGCCCTTCCCCGAACCTCTCTCCTGGCCGCATGTGTTCGGCAACGATCACCCCGTGGAAATCGAAGTCGGTTTCGGCAAAGGGTTGTTCCTGGTCAACTCCGCCTTGCAGCAACCGGAGGTCAACTACTTCGGCATCGAAATCCTACGGAAATATCAGCTCTTCACCGCCACGCGGCTGGCAATCCGGCAGCTGACCAATGTGCGCTTGGCCAAGGCGGATGGCCGGCAATTCATGAAGTCCCACGTCCCGCCCCGAAGCCTCCGTGCCATCCACGTCTACTTTCCCGATCCGTGGTGGAAGAAGCGACACCACAAGCGGCGGTTGTTCACCGCGGAGTTCGTCGCCGCCTGTGCCGACGCCTTGCAAGTCGGCGGCGAATTCCATTTGGCAACCGACGTGGCCGACTATTTCGCGGTTATGACGGCCCTGTGCTCCGCCCAGCCCCGACTCGCCCCCAAACCAACATCGGTCGGTGGCGATGCCTCTCCCGTTTCGTTTCTCACGAACTTTGAACGCAAGGCTCAACTCCGAGGCATTCCCGTTCATCGGGCCTGCTATACGAAGGTCGCCTCCGTTCTCCCACCGACGGGGTGCACCGACCCGACTGAAGTCCCGCCCGCTTCGGCGATATGATGAGGGGGAGGCTTTCACAACGCGCCAGGATCGCATTATGCTTCCACGAAAATATCTTTTCCCGCGCGTCATCGAGATGAATTATCAGGCGGGTCGTCGGCTCGGCGTCAACGTTTACTTGATTGACGGCGGTTCCGAGTATGTCCTGATCGACGTCGGGTTCGAGGACACCCTGAACGACATCATCGACTTGATTCGAGAACTGGATTTTAGTCTGTCGGCCTGCAAGATGCTGATCGCCACCCATGCCGACGTTGATCATGTTCAAGGCATTACCCGCGCCCGAGAGTTGCTGCGAACCAAAGTCGCCGCCCATCCGAACAGCGTCAAGCCGCTGGAAACGGGCGATCCGATTTTGACTTTTGCCCGGATCGAAGCCCAAGGCATCGACATCCCCATGCCTCGTTGCAAGGTGGACATCCTTCTGAACGACGGCGACGTCATCAACGTGGGCGAGATCCGTTTGGAAGTCTGGCATACTCCTGGTCACACCCCCGGACAACTTAGTTTCAAACTCAACGACCTCCTTTTTGTCGGCGACAATATTTATAAGGATGGTTGCGTCGGTGTGATTGACGCCCACCACGGCTCGAATTTAGCCGACTTCGTCGCCTCGCTCGAACGGATCAAGAACGACGACTCGCAGTTTCTGCTCCCGAGTCATGGCCCGGTGTTTCGCCGAGACAATCGCGTTATCCAACAGGCCATTGAGCGCCTCACCAAATATCAGCACATGGCGGACTTCGGCACCTGTGCCGTGGACTGGCCTTTGTTGGCCGAGTGGGAGGCCGACGTCATTGCCGGACGACTCCCGAAGCTTTGATCCGACGAACCGGCGGCACACCCTGCCACTTCATCCTTGAGGAACCAGTCGTCCCGAGGGCGATCATGAAAATCGGACTGGTTGGTTTCAGTGGATCGGGCAAAAGCACCGCGTTTCAATGGTTGACCGGTGTCAGACCCGATCCCGCGAAGATTCAACATGGGCAAGTG
>CAKZUU010000161.1 GCA_937922175.1 uncultured Gemmataceae bacterium | reverse complement strand
GTCGGCCCGATGGATGGCGGCGGTCATGATTCTCGATACTTCGATCGTTGGGGAAGTGGACTCATGGTGAACACAGCGGCGAATGGCCAAATGATCGGGCGAATCGTGCAAGTGATCGGCTCGACATTCGACGTCGAGTTTCCCGAGGGGCACCTGCCGGCACTTTACAACGCCGTCCGCATCGAGGCGGACGTGCAAAATCTTCGGATTCGTCTCACCGGCGAAGTGCAGCAGCATTTGGGAGGCAGTCGTGTGCGCTGCGTGGCCCTCGGCTCGACGGACGGGCTGATCCGCGGCATGAGCGTCGTCGATACCGGCGGGCCCGTGGTCGTTCCAGTCGGCAAGGAAACCTTGGGGCGGGTTTTCAATCTGCTGGGAGAGCCGATCGATGGTCGTGGACCGGTCCACGCGAAGGAGTTTCGGCCCATCCATCGAAAACCGCCCGCCTTCAAAGACCTCTCCTCCAAGACCGAAATCTTCGTCACGGGCATCAAGGTGATCGATCTCCTCACTCCGCTGGTCCGTGGCGGCAAAGCGGGGCTGTTCGGCGGGGCGGGCTTGGGCAAAACCGTCATCCTCCAGGAGTTGATCGCCCGTATCGCCAGCGAGCATGGCGGATACTCCGTCTTCGCTGGAGTCGGTGAGCGCACTCGCGAGGGGAACGATCTGTGGCTGGAAATGCAAGAGACCAAAATCGGCGCCACCGATCGTTCCGTGTTGACGCAAACGGCGATGGTCTTCGGACAGATGAACGAGCCTCCGGGGGCTCGCCTGCGAGTGGCGTTGTCGGCACTGACGATGTGCGAGTGGTTCCGCGATTCCACGGGGGCTGATACGCTTTTGTTCGTCGATAATATCTTCCGCTTCTCGCAAGCAGGTTCTGAGGTGTCGGCGCTTCTGGGTCGAATGCCTAGCGCCGTGGGTTATCAGCCCACCTTGGCCACCGAAATGGGAGAATTGCAAGAGCGAATCACCTCGACGGCGAAAGGAGCGATCACCTCCGTGCAGGCGGTGTATGTCCCCGCTGACGATCCGACCGATCCCGCTCCCGCGAACACGTTCCAACATCTGGACGCGTTCATCTACTTGGAGCGATCCATCGCCGCGAAGGGAATCTATCCGGCCATCGATCCTTTGGCGTCGAATAGCCGTTTGCTGGATCCGCAATACATTGGCGAACGGCATTTCAACGTGGCTCGCCGAGTTCAGCAGATTTTGCAGCGTAACCGGGAATTGCAGGACATCATTGCCATCTTGGGTGTCGAAGAACTCTCCGAAGAAGACAAACAAGTCGTAGCCCGGGCTCGCCGAATCGAGCAGTTCCTCTCGCAACCCTTTATCGTCGCCCAAGCCTTCACGGGCAAAGAGGGGAAGGTCACGCCGTTGGAAGACACGATTCGCAGTTTCGAGGAGATTTGTGACGGCAAATGGGACCATTTGCCCGAAGATGCGTTCCGCTACGTGGGGGCGATCGAAGAGGCGGCCGAACAGGCCGAGCGAATGAAGAGCGGAAAATAACGCTCTCGGGGTTTTTGACCAACGGGGAGAGCGAATATGGCCGACTCCAGCAAAGGTCCCACAGCGATTCGTGGCCGGCGGTTGCAAATCGCCGTCGTCACTCCCGAACGTTCCGTGTTGGACCAGCCCGCCGATGCGGTCGTTGTCCCGCTGTTCGACGGCGAATTGGGCATTCTCCCCGGACGGGCCCCGCTCATCGGGCGGTTGGGGATCGGTGAACTCCGGATACGTCGGGGCGAGCAGCTTTCCCGCCTGTATGTGGATGGTGGCTTCGTTCAGGTCCGCGGCGACATCGTGACGGTTTTGACCTCGTCCGCTCAGTCGCCTGAGGAAATCCCAGTTGCTGATGTCGAATCGACCTTACTACAAGCGACACGAACTCGCGCCGTAACCGCTGAGCAGTTCGTCGAGCGCGAACAAGCCCTGCGGCGCGCTCGGGCCAAACTCCGTGTGGCGCGGCGGAGTAGGGGAAGGCACCACTGAGAGACGAGAACTCGGGTGCTTGATCGGCAGGACCCAAGAGTCCGGCCACGAATCCTTTCTCGACGGGGAAGGAGGTGCGCGCAACAGCCGACGCTCGGCACAGTTGAGGCTCAACGTCGGGTTTTTACTCGGGTTTTGCTTGATTTCTCAAAATATCGCCGATACGCTTGTAAGCGTGATGAACTTCTCCCTTCCGCTGTCGAGGTGACGCTGCCATGAGCCGAGTGGCAACCCACGGCGAGTCGTTCCAGGTGCAACGTCGTGGCGATGTCGTGATCGTCATTCCGTCGACGGATGTCGAATGTCTTTCCGATTCGATGATCGAGCAAGCGGCTCAATTGGTGTTGGCTCCTTTAAAGGAAGACCCGCCCTCGAGCATCATTTTCGATTTGAGCCAAGTTCAATATTTTGGCTCGCTCTTCATCACGTTCCTGCTTCGTTGTCATTTGATGGTGAAAAAGCAAGGTGACGGCGAGTTGGTTCTCGCGGGAGTCTCGAATCGGATCCGCGAGTTGCTCCGCATGACCAATCTGGACACGCTCTGGGCATTGTACGACACCGTTGCGGAAGCGTTGGATGCCTTGCAGGGCACGGAGTGACATCGAGCAGATCATCGTCCGACCATTCTTTTTCAGGTATCCCGCGAGTGGCATCAGGGGTGCCAGCGACGTCGGCTCCGCCGCAGGCCCGTGCTTGATGCGATGGAAGTCTCAACCCCGTCGACGAAGGTTCGACAAGGGGGCAAAGCGTCCAGAAACATTTTCCCGTAATTTTTTGTGAGGACTCGCGGATCAAACAGAACCACGATACCGCGATCATGCTTGGAGCGAATCAGACGACCGAAGCCTTGCTTCAGTTTGAGAATCGCTTGAGGTAGTTGATACTCGGAGAAGGGTTGACCTCCGCGTGCCGTGATGGCTTCCAGACGCGCCTCGATCAAGGGGCGATCCGGCACGGCGAAAGGAAGCTTGGTAATCATCACGTTGGATAGCGCCTCACCCTTGACGTCCACTCCTTGCCAGAAACTATCGACGCCGAACAAGACAGCTCGAGGCGTTTGACGAAATTGTTCGAGCATCTGATGCGGGGACGCGGACTCGCCCTGACAGAAGAGTGTCAGTTCCCGGTGCTGGAAGGTATCGCGTAACTCCTGGGCCGCCCGGCGAAGAAACGAGTAGCTGGTGAACAAGACGAAGGCACGCCCTTGGGTTCTCTCGGCAAAATCGGGGATGCTGGAAATCACCGCGTTCTCGTATTCGTCGGGCTCATTCGCCGGGTCCGGCATCGCTCGAAATAGATACAGTTCGACTTGCGACGCATAATCAAACGGACTATCCACCCGCAGGCAAGCAGCAGTGTCGGCTCCGAGCCGCTGTTGAAAAAGTTGAAATCCTTCTGACTTGGATGATCGACTCGCGCTCAAAGTCGCGCTCGTGAAAATCACCGTCGGAATCTTGTCGAGGAGCTCTTGCTTCATGACCGCGCCGATCTCGACGGGAGCGCTGGCCAGCGTCAGTCGGGTGCTCGGCTCACCACGCTTCTCCATCCAATAAACTTGATCCGGACGATTCTGCTCGATCCAGTCAGCGGTGGCTTGGCCCAACGCCGCCGCTCGCTCCGCCGTACTGGTCCATTCGATTTTCTCTTCGTCGGCATCCAATTTCTCGGCCACGTCGAAGAGGGCCAAGGCGAGTTTGTTCAGTTCCTCGGTCAGCAGATTGGGGATGACCTGCGGCTGTCGGACGCGCAACTCGGGCGACGCCGGTAAGCGACCTTGCCGCGATGCCGACTGAAACCAAGCCCGAGCCGCGAGGAAGAGACGTTCGGCGGCTTGGCGAGTGGCCGCCAACTGCTGGAGTGTTTCCCGAGTTCCGTGGACGGCGAGCAGCCCCCGATTCCCGTGCCGCGACAGCAAGCGATTGAACAGGTGCTCCAAGCTGCCTTGCGTCACTTGAATCCCCAGTTGATCGCAGGCGACATCTTCGACGGTGTGGGCCTCATCGAAAATGACGATCCGATACTCCGGCAGGACCGAGGCGCCCACACGTCGAAGGGCAAGGTCGGTGAAGAACAAGGCGTGGTTGACAATCAGAAGTTGAGCCGATGTCCACTCCCGCCGTGCCTGGAAGTAGAAACATTGTCGGAAGTCGGAACACTGTCGCCCCAGACAATTGCCGTGGTCGCTCTCGACCAATTCCCACACCGCGGGGGAGGGTTGAAAGTCGAGGTCGTGTCGGCTGCCGCGCGGTGTCTGTCGTGACCATCGACCGATGTCGATGAGTTGTTGTTGTAACACGTGGTCATCGAGGAGTTGGGGGGCACGGCGTTGGGCCACCCGAAGCCGGCGGAGGCTCAAGTAATTATGTCGGCCCTTCACAACAGCGGCGCGCACACCAGGGATAATTTCCTGGAGAAGGGGAATATCCTTGGTCAGCAACTGCTCTTGCAGGTGGATGGTGTGGGTCGAGATGACAATCCGGGTCTCCGGCTGCTGCTGAATCGCCAGGAAAGCCGGCACGAGGTAGGCGAACGACTTGCCGACTCCCGTCCCCGCTTCGACGAGAAGAGGATGCCGATGCCGGATGGCGTCGGCGACGGCTTGGGCCATGGCGAGTTGCTGCGGTCGGCACTCGAAGTCAACGAGCCGCCGACTTATCTCCCCGCCGGGGCCGAGAATCTTGTCCACGTGCATTCAGTCATTTTGTCCCATCCGCGGCTGGGGGCCAAGGCGATCGCGTTGTCGCTTTCGTGAACTGCGCCTAAGTTGACGTTCCCCAAGCTCCAAACTAGAATCTGGTGCATCGGACGGGTAGCTCAGTTGGTAGAGCGAGCGGCTGAAAACCGCTAGGTCGCCGGTTCAATCCCGGCCCCGTCCATTTTTCGCCTCCATCGGCTCTCCCTCGCTGCTTTCGTCCGGATTCCCCCATCAAAGGACTCTCGTCAATCGCGGATATCGCTAGTTTTGCAACCGCATGATGAGGATTCGTTTGCTAAACTACTAAGAGGGAAGATGTGCGCAAACGACCTCGGTCCATGCTGGAGCGGGTGGATTCATGAAGGAACTGACGTTTCAAATCCTCGAAGGCGTCGATAAGGGACGCGTTTTCTATAACCTCCCTGTGCCCGTGACGATCGGGCGGGAAGAGGGGAACGTTCTGCGATTGAATGACGAGCGCGTCAGCCGGTTCCATGCCAAGGTTCAGTACGATGGTGGGGACATCATCATCACCGACTTGGACAGCACGAACGGAACACGGGTCAATGGCCTACCCGTGCAGATCCGACGACTGCGTCCGGGCGATCAGATCATCGTGGGACGCTCGGTCCTTTTGTTCGGGTCTCACGCGGAAATCAACGCTCGCTGTGCGGAAATCCGGGCGGCCGCCCAACCGTCGCTTGTCCCTGCTGACAAGTTGACCAACCTCACGTTGACGAACGAGGTCGTTCCCGAACTCGAGGATTTCGTCGAGCCGAAGCACGATCCGCCGGAATGGCGGCCCGACGATCGCGAACTGCCCCCGCTCCCTCTGCGGTTGACTCCAGCTCAA
>CAKZUU010000160.1 GCA_937922175.1 uncultured Gemmataceae bacterium | reverse complement strand
CGTCATCACCACCGAAGACGTTGTCCTGCTCTTGAGTTCAACGGGGCAGGAGTTGAAACGCATCGCGGTGGACAGCACCGGAGCCATCGAGGCGCTGCCCAACGGCCACATCCTCGTGTCGCAGAACAGCAGCGGGCGGATTACGGAGTTTGATGTGGACGGAAAGATCGTGGTGGACTTCAAGATACCCGGCGCGTGGATGGCGACCCGTCTGCCCGATCAAACCTACCTGGTTGCGAGTAAACGCCAGAAAAAGATGCTAAAAGTGGGTCGTGACGGCAAAGTCTTGGCGGAACACGAGGTCAACGGCCATCCCCACGCGATTCACTGGCGCTAGGCGAACAAAGGCGAACGGACGGGCGCCGAGCCAGGAGAGAGGTGACCTCACGTTGAGTTCAGGACAAGGGACGGGCGCTCCCGAGGCTTGGAAGCGCCCGTCCCAGCGGGCGAGGAGAGTTAGCTCCGGCGTGGGCGTCGTCGCTGACCGCTGCCGGGGATCGGAGCCGGCGCCACTTCGAGCGACATATCCCAGGTCAGATTTTTGGGGTAGGTGTCCACGTCGGAGTTGGCGGCTTCATCCCATGTGACTTCGCGGCCAGTGTAGGTGGCCATGCGCCCCATGATGGCGGTCAGCGAGCTGTCGGCGACGGTTTTCAACTCGTTGAGTGGTTCACCCCGCCGGATACTCTCGATCAGATCGGTGTGTTCCTGGATGTAGGGGTTTTGTTCCCGACCTTGGAACACCCGCTTGCCGTTGATTTGATACTCGTTAACTTGGGCCCGGCCCTTGGTGCCCACCAAGGCTTCGGAAATATTTCCGTCGCACCCGGTGATCTGCCGACAATAGCTGTTCAGGACGACTCCGTTGGGGTAGGTGAATTCGACCGCAAAATGGTCGAAAATCTGCCCCGCCACTCGCGGATCCGGACGCTCTCGCGGATCCGACGGGTCTCGTCGGCTGCGGCCACCCATGCCGGTGGCGCGAACGGGCAACGCCTGCATGGCCCAGTTAATCACGTCGATGTTGTGGATATGTTGCTCGACGATGTGATCGCCGCAAGTCCAAAGGAAGTGATACCAGTTGTAACAGTGGTAGGCGACGTCGGTCATACCAGGCAGTCGTTCTTTGAACCAGATGTCGCCGCCGTTCCAATAACATCGCGCCGAGACAATCTCGCCGATGGCGCCGTCATGAATTCGGCGGATGGTATCGAGATAGCCGGCCTGGTGACGTCGCTGAGTCCCCGCGACGATCCCCAACTTCTTGGTTTTCGCCTCTTCATAGGCTTTAAGGCAGCGACGATAGCCGGGGCCGTCCACGCAAACGGGCTTCTCTGTGAAGATGTGCCGTCCCGCTTTGACCGCTGCTTCCAAGTGTAAGGGACGAAATCCTGGAGGCGTGGCGAGGATGACATAGTTCACATCGTCATTGATGACTTTCTCGTAAGCGTCCAAACCAACGTGGACTCGCTCATCAGGAATGTCCACTTTGTCCTTGCCGAATTTTGATGTCAGCGATCGACGGAGACGGTCGATCGGCTCTTTGAAGACATCGCCCAGCGAGACGATTTTGACATTCTCCGCCGCTGCCAGGACATTGTTCATGGCGGCATCGGACCCGCGGCCGCCGCAACCGATCAGGCCCACGCGGATCTCGTCCCGACCCGCAGCATAGGCGCTCCGAGAAATGAACGAGGAGGTGACCGCGGCGGCACCTGCCGCAACGCTTCCTCTCAGAAATTGTCGTCGAGTGGTCATGACGATTCTCCGGGGGGACTAGGGGACTAATCACTCTCGCGAGTGACCTTGGATTTGATTCCTTTGAGATTGTCATACTCGTCGACGGCACGAACGACTCGAAAGCCGACGACGTCGAATTTGGTCAGCCACCAGATGCTTTTGGGTTGTTGC
The DNA here is from genome assembly GCA_937922175.1 of uncultured Gemmataceae bacterium. Taxonomy (GTDB): domain Bacteria; phylum Planctomycetota; class Planctomycetia; order Gemmatales; family Gemmataceae; genus CAKZUU01. The sequence continues at coordinate 1,478 of CAKZUU010000160.1, read as the reverse complement.
GGGTCGTGTTGCATCCAACTGGGATCGGATGGTCGCCGGGCCGCACTGCGGCATTGAGCCGGTTCATCAGCCCACGAGCCGCCCCGTGTGACGTGCGACCAGCGTCTCTCGGTCGGCAACAGAACAGGATTCAGCGTCGGTTTTTCCCGCGAATAGGTCGCGTAGATGTCTTTCTGATAATGGTCGAGGCACCACTCCATCACGTTCCCGTGCATGTCGTGCACGCCCCATGCATTCGGCTTCTTCGTGCCGACGGCGTGAGTCCCGCCATTGATCTTTCGGGCTGTCGGCGAGTTCTTGATGTACCACCCGTATTCGTCCAACTGCCCACCATCGTCGCCGAAACTGAACGCCGTCGTCGAGCCGGCTCGGCACGCATACTCCCATTCGGCCTCGGTCGGCAAACGATAGGCTTTTCCCGTTTTTTTGGACAACCAGCGGCAGTACTCCATTGCGGCATGGTGTGTCATGCAAATCGCCGGGTGGCCCTTATGTGGATGTCCGTAGTTCTTATCAACGTAGGGGGGAGTGGGACCCGTGATCGCGTCCGGGTCGGCTTGACGTTTGTCGTCATTCTCTTTGGGATCCTCGACCCCCATCTCCTCCTGATAAATGTCGTATTCGTCCCAGGTCACTTCGCACTTCCCGATCCAAAAGGGACGAACGACAACAAGATGCGGCGGCCCTTCGTCATCGCCACGTCCTGCCTCTTGGGGAGGGCTGCCGCGTCGATAAACACCCCCCGGAATACCGATCATCTCGAACGTCACCTCGGTCCCCGGGATCGACTCCACATAATTCGCCGGTCGATCATCAGGGGCTGCTGCCGCCTCCGACCAAGGACGGCGTGCCGTCGCTACAGTCAGGAGCAAAGCTATTGCCGACGTTGCCAGCAGCACCTTCAACGACCGAGGCATTTCTGCTACTCTCAACCGTGATTCCTCTTTTTGCGCGGTAGCCCTTATTTTAGGACAAATCCGATGATGTTCCCGATCATTTTCGGCTTTTTCGCCCTCGTCGGTGCTGAGGAGACGGAAACGCGACGTTTTGAATTTCGCGAACCGCACATGGGCACCACCGTGCGGATTGTTCTCTATTCGACCGACAAGTCGCAGGCGGAAACCGCAGCCCGAGCGGCCTTTTCCCGTGTCGTCGAACTGAATCGAATCATGAGCGACTACGACCCCGATAGTGAATTATCGCGACTTTGTGCCGCCCATCGAGAGTCGTTGGGGCCGCCGACCCGCGTTAGTCCTGAGCTCTTTTACCTCCTGAAAACGGGTCAGGAAGTGGCGCGACGGTCAAATGGCGCGTTTGACCTGACCATCGGGCCGCTTGTTCGGTTGTGGCGAATCTCCCGACGGACGCAACGGCTGCCCCAAGAAGCCGCGCTTGCCGATGCCAGATCGCGAGTGGGTTTCGACAAACTGGTTCTGGACGAATCGACCCGCACCGTTCAGTTTCGAGTGCCTGGAATG
>CAKZUU010000159.1 GCA_937922175.1 uncultured Gemmataceae bacterium | reverse complement strand
GCAACATTTTTCCCGTCTGCCACCAAGTCTGCCAGCGGGGAGGGCGAGCTGCTCTCGGGAACGGTCTTCCGGGCATCTGATGCTCCGTGGGCACTAGCGCCCGCGACATCCATGGGATCCATCCAAGGCTAGGTCGCGTTTCCCAGGTGGTCAACCGGATCGATCCGCGGAAACGGTGTTCGACCCACAGAGACTTGATCCCCCCTCCCAAGCACGAACAGATCGAATGAAACGATTTGCTCACGAATCCCCGCCCTGATGTCGCGGTTTCCTTCAGCGACGCCGTGTCGATTCTCAGAGCGATGCCGCCAGCATCGTCATGAACATCCCACCGATGTGCTCAAATCTCACCGCGTGCATCTCAATTTTTTGAGACAAGAAACGTCAGACCGGAGATGCCGCTTCGGCGTCCGATTCACGGATGAGCGCAAGCCTCTTCGTCTCCGGATCACGCGGCGGGCTCTGCGATTTCGTCACCCTCCTCTGAAATGCTGCGGCCCGTCAGTGCCACGAACACATCCTCGAGACTGACATGTCGGGTGGTTAATCGCGATAAACTCAGGCGATGCTGAAGCAGCAGTTGCAACAGTGCGGGGATGGTTTGATGAGGGGCGGTGACGCGAAGAACATGGACGCCGTGATGCTCATGGACTGCCACAACGGCGGGCAGGGACTCAAAGGGAAGTTGGACCGGGCAATCCATCTCGGCGAGGGTGAATTCGACATGATGGTCCCCTCCCAGTCGAGCAATCAGCCCTGACGGCGTGTCAAGGGCGATCAACCGGCCATGATCCACGATGCCGACACGATCGCAAAGCCTCTCCGCCTCATCCATGTAATGGGTGGTCAGGAGAATCGTTTTGCCCTGACCTCGGAATCCGCGAAGAATTTCCCACAGTTGTCGGCGCGATTGAGGATCGAGGCCGGTCGTCGGTTCGTCGAGGAAGAGCAAATCCGGGTCCCCCACCATGGCACAAGCGACGGCGAGTCGCTGTCGCTGACCGCCCGACAGCTTGCCGACGAACGAGTGTGCCCTCTCCGTCAACCCCACGCGATCCATGAGAGCCGCCGGCTCCACTCCCGTGCGATAGAAACTACGAAACAATTGCAGTGTCTCGAGGATGGTCAGTTTTTCGGGCAGTTGCGTCTCTTGCAACGTGATGCCGATGCGCTGCCGAAGCTCGTCATCCATCTGCCCCCAGCGTAATCCGAACAGCTCGACTTCACCGGCACTGGGTCGTTGCAGCCCTTCGAGGATTTCGATGGTTGTGGTCTTTCCCGCACCATTGGGGCCGAGCAACCCGAAGCATTCACCGGCCGCGATGTCGAGATCAAGGCCCTTGACGGCCTCAATTATCGAGCCTCGACTGCGAAACACTTTGCGCAGGTGCCGGCAGCGAATGGCGGAAATCATGATGGCTCCCCACGTCGCGTCGTATACCCTGCTAAAATACTGTCGATCCGTCGCACGATGAGCGTCCAGCCTGGTCTTGAGGTCGAACGCGATGAAGTATTGCGGGGTACTGCTCTTACTCGCCGGACTTTCGGGTTTCGCGGGTGGTCAAACCGACGATCCGCTGCAACAGCCTTATGAACTCCGGATCGTTGTCCGGCATGGCGCCCATACCTGGTTGGCCCGACCATTTCGAGAAGAGTTCCGGAGACATCTGAGTGAGATGCTGACCAACGCCTTCGGAGCGATGGTTCGCCTCGAAGTGATCGACCTGCGCGACGTCCCCCGAAACCAGTGGCGCCCCAGCTGGCGCGAGATTGACTCGCGCGGTTTGAATGCGCTCGACTCAATTCGTGTCAGCGAACCCGGCAAGACCCATTTCGTGACCGTCGATTATGTCCGCGGACAGTACGAAATCGCGTCGCGACAGTGGGACAGCGAAACGTCGTGGCCCAGTTCGCTGGTCCAAGCTCGAACCTCGGATCGGGCATTGGTCGGTCGAATCGCGGGGCTTTTGGTCGCTGATACGTTCGGTATTGTCGGAACGATTCAGGGGAGCGGGACTCCTTCGGGCATCGGCGAAGTGACTACCAGGCTTCGCATCAAGGGCGGCCTTCTGACGCCTCATCTCGAGCGTTGGGTCAAGGCAGGCGATGCTTTCGCCGTCGCGTTGGTCCAACCAGCTCGGAATGATCAGCCCGCTCGTTCGGTTCTTCAACCAGATACACTCGTCCGCGTCGTTGATCCGCCCAAGAACGGCGAGGCGTCGGTGCGCGTTATTTTCCGCCGAAGTGAGAATCCTCTGAGCCGATTGAGTGCTGGTCAGTCTTTTCGCTGCATCCGGATCGGAGCGGGGACTGGTCCGGTTCGATTGCGCCTGGTTGACGAGCGGGGACAGGCTCACACCCGCACCCTGCAAATTCGCCTGCACGCGCAAGCTTTTCAAGAAGGACTGTCGCCGGATGAGGAGGTGCTGAACCCCGACCGCGGGGGTCTTTTCGTTTCGAGACGCTCCTACAGTCAGATGGCATTTGCCCGGATCATCACCGGCGGGACGCAAATCGCCCGCCTTCCCGTCCCGATTCTCCTCGATCGCGAGATGACTGCGGTGGTCGGACTCGACGCGGAGCGAGAGCAATTCGGTCAACTGCATGCGCTGCGTTCGGAGCTTTTGCGCAGCTACAAAGAAGCCGTCCTGATGCAAATCGATGCGTACAACGAGATCACCACCCTGGTCAAGCAGACGAAAAACGCTGACGCCCTCAAACGTGCCAATTCGGCTCGCCTGGCCTTGGAACGCGACTTGGAAGAACTCCATTTGCGGAAAGAAGAAATCCGGAAGCAGTTGGCCGGGACAAAAATCTCACTGGCGGACTGCGATGAGATGGAAAAGGATCTGGAGAATCACAAAGTTCGAATGAATCGTTTGATCGGTCGACTCATTGAGACCAATCTCCTCGAAAACGCTCCGGACAAAGTCGAGCGAAAACTGCGTTTGCAACAACAACACAACAAAGTGCAGGTCTTGATCGACTCGGACGATTACGATGCCGCTCTGGCCCTTTTGAAAGAGATCGCGACCGAATACCCCGAAGAAACGAACGTCAAAAAGCAGATCGAGGAATTGGAGAAGCAATGGTCGATCAAGAGCGAAGCTCATCGGGAGGCACGCGATTTCGTGTACCGCGATTGGACTTCCAGCCGCAGCTCTGCCGACCTGGCGAGCAAACTTCCCCAGGCACGCCAGAGGTTGACCGTTCTCTCGCAAGTCGGCGATCGGTTGACCATGCTGA
>CAKZUU010000158.1 GCA_937922175.1 uncultured Gemmataceae bacterium | reverse complement strand
CTGAGCCTGTAGTTGCTCGGCCGACACGCAGCGTGATTCTCGCTCCCGCAAGGCCGACTCGCGAGCATCCATTGATTCTTGTCGTTCTTTCAGCCGAGCCTCCACGGCCTGTTTTTCGCGCGCCCAGTCTTCCGCGAGTTTCTTCAAATTCTCTTCGCGCCGCTTCAGTTCGGCCTCCCGCGTTTCCAGATCGCGCCACCGAGGCTCGAACGCTTGGAGGCGGGCGGACAACTCGCGAAATTGGATCTCGACATCGCGCTCCCGATCCTCTAATCGTCGACGAAGATCTTGCAGCCGCTGTCCATCGGCGTCGATTCGTTGTTGTTGCTGCTGAAGCTCGAGCCGTTGAGTTTCGACCTCAGCGAGTTTTTGCTTGAGCGACTCGACGAGTTCGACGTGTTTGCTCCCTTCCTCTGCAAATCGGCGGGCCTGGTCCCGGCACTCTTGCTCGATCTGTTCCCGACGTTGATACCACAAGACGCGATCCGCCTCGAGTTCTCGCTCGTGCTCCTCGAGTTGACGGTGTTTTTGCTCGATCTCCTGCTGACGTTGCTCCAGCCATCGCAGGCGCTCTTCAAATCGCGCCTTTTCCTCACGAAATTGGGCGACCTCCCGCTGATAATGCTGCCAGATATCCGGGGCATCATTGGTGGCAGGCGTCGCCGCGGTTTCGGACCGCGCCGGCGCGATCGACGGACCGTCCGAAGAGCCGCCAAGCGGGACGAATGTCACGGCGGGAGATGATCGCGGGAGAGGATGGGGCGTGTCGTTGCCGGGAATCGCCAAGTGAACCATCAGATCGACGGACCCGATCCGGATCGTGTCGCCATGCGTGAGTTGCGACTGACTAGCGACGGGTTGGCCATTGAGGAAGATGGGGAAGGCAGGCGCGAGCTTCCGCAGGCGGATTCCGTCGGGTCGGCGGATGACCTGCGCGATGACGGGGGGCAAATTCGTTCCCGGCAGTCGAAGGTCGCAGCCGGGGACACTTCCAATTAAAAACTCCTCGCCCACCACATCGTGCCATGATGGACGAGAGGCACCGTGCCGCATCTCGAATCGCATAGCGGGGACTTGGGCGCCGATCTTCGGCGGGGCAGCGAATTGAGTCATGAGGTCCCGGTTCCGTGACGCTCCGTGCCACTCTTCCGTGCTCTCCCGGTCCGCGCGGGAGCTTCCGGGCGCCCCATTCAACTCAATTTCCACTTTTTTGGAAAGCCCATCTGGTGGACGGAGACGGCCGAGGGGAGGCAGAGCGGCCGAGAACCCCGGTTCTCCCCGAGGGCGGGAAACGCTGTTCCGATTCGCCTCACTCGCGTAAAAAGCGGTTATCACGCCGGAGGCACAGAGATGACGCGTTTCCTGGCGGCCGCCGCATGGTGGGGAGTGGTTTTGATGCACGGACGTTCCGACGAAGGCATGTGGTTGTTGAATGAACCGCCGCGAGACTTGCTCAAGTCGAAATATGGCTTTGAGCTGACAGAAGCGTGGCTCCACCGGGCGCAACGGGCCTCGGTTCGCTTCAACAGCGGCGGATCGGGGGGCTTTGTCTCGCCCAACGGATTAGTTGTCACCAACCACCATATCGCCGCCGATTCGTTGCAAAAGCTGAGTCCCCGTGGCAAGGATTTCTACCGCGACGGCTATTTCGCCGCCACGAGAGACGAGGAATTGAAATGCCCTGATCTGGAACTGAACGTCCTCCAGGAGATTGTTGATGTGACCGATCGGGTTCAAGACGCGGTCACGCCAGACATGAGCTCGGCTGCTGCGTTCGCGGCTCGTCGCCGAGTGATGTCTCAGATTGAAAAAGAATCACTCGACCAGACCGGTTTGCGGAGCGACGTGGTGACACTGTACCAAGGGGGTGCCTATCATCTGTACCGTTACAAGAAATATACCGACGTCCGTTTGGTGATGGCTCCTGAGGCGGCGATTGCCCATTTTGGTGGTGATACGGATAACTTTGAATTCCCCCGGTTTTGCCTCGACGTCGCCTTTTTCCGGGTTTACGAAAACGGCGTCCCCATCTCCTCACCGCATTTCTTCCCCTGGAATCCCCGTGGACCCAAAGAGGGTGATCTGGTCTTTGTCACTGGCCATCCGGGAACCACCAATCGACTGGAGACCGTGGCGAAACTTCGACATCGCCGGGACGTGACCCTGCCTTATGCATTGTCGCGTTTGCGGCTCCTTGAAGCGTCCTTGCTTCAATTCAGTGAGCGCCAGCCGGACAACGCCCAACGGGCGGCCGCCGACCTTCATCGCGTGGCCAACGCACGGAAGGCTTTCAGCGGCCAATATCAAGGGCTCCTGGACGCGTCTCTGATGAGTCGAAAGGAAATGGAGGAGCAGTCACTGTTGCGTTGGGAAGGCTCGGGCGCGGAACCGCCCGATTTGCTCCGGGCCAGAGAGGGACGCGATCGGATCGCCCAGGCGCAAGGAAAGCTGGGAACGTTCGAGACCGAGTGGGCCTTATTTGAACGTGGTGACGCTTTCTCGTCTGAGTTGTTCAGCATCGCGCGACATCTGCTCCGCTTGCGTTCCGAGTTGCCCAAACCCAACGAAGAGCGGCTTCGGGAGTATCGCGACTCGAACCTCGAATCGCTGAAGTTTCAACTCTTCTCGCCGGCTCCCATCCATGCAGATGTGGAACACGTCAAGCTCGCAGCTTCTCTCACCTTCATGGCGGAGAGGCTCGGCGGCGATCATCCCCTGGTTCGCAAGATATTAGCGGGATCGTCACCGATGAAACGTGCCACGGAACTGGTTCGTGGCACGAGATTGTACGACGTCGCGGAGCGAAAGCGTTTATCGGAACACCCCGGCGATTGGGATGAATCGAAGGACGCCATGATCCAATTGGCTCGCGATGTGGATCAACATGCCCGGGAATTGCGTCGCCGCTATGAGACCGAAGTCGAGGAAGTGGAGCGGCAGGGCTATTCGGCTCTGGCACGTTGGCGCTTCACCAAATTCGGGCGACAGGTGGCACCCGATGCCACGTTTACACTTCGCTTGGCTTTTGGCTCCGTCAGGGGATATGAAGAAGACGGTCATATGATTCCCTTCTTCACCACGGTCGGCGGCGCGTTTCAACGGTCGGCGGAGCATCATCATCGGCCGCCATTTGAGTTGCCCTCGCGCTGGCTTGAGCGTCGGGATCGTTTGAAGTTCGACACGCCGCTGAACTTTGTCTCCACGGCAGATACGATCGGTGGTAACAGTGGCAGTCCTGTTCTGAATCGCTCTGGGGAACTTGTGGGCGTCAACTTTGATCGAAATCGGCATGGGCTGGTTCGGAATTTCATCTACACGGACGTGCAAGCGCGGCACATTTCCGTCCATGCGGGTGGTGTGCTCGAGGTTTTGTCGTGTCTTTACGACGCCAATTCTCTCGTGAAGGAATTATTGCGTGAGGCCCAACGCTGACGATCTTCGCCCTCTGCCGACCAGGCCGCTTCCCGTGCCAACCAATTGGGCTTCCTACATTTACCCTTGGCTCTGGGGAGCGTTGCTGATTACCTGGACTTGGATGCTCCTCATGCCGATCCCCGATTCAGCAAAGCGGTTGGGCGGGCCGGACCTGATGTTTTGGTTCGGGAAGGGGCTTCATGTCACAGCGTACGCCGTGTTGTCCCTTTTGACTTGGCTGTTGCCGATCCGCGAATCCCTTCGTTGGCTGATGATCTTCCTCCTGATCGGGCATGGAGGAATGACGGAGTTTGTTCAACAGTTTGTCGGTCGCGGCTCATCGTGGTCTGATTGGGGCCGCGACGTCGCTGGGATCGCCCTTGGCACCGTTTTAGCCCGCGGAGGACGGTCGGCTCGTCGGCGACGACAGATACGGCAGTGCC
>CAKZUU010000157.1 GCA_937922175.1 uncultured Gemmataceae bacterium | reverse complement strand
AAGACCGGCGATGGAGCCGAAATTCCCCTGCGGCTGGATCAAGGGGGCGCGCATCGCCCAATCCTGGGCCATCCGCACCAGCGTCGGATAAATGGAGTTGTCGCCGTGCGGGTGGTAACGCTTCATCGTCTCGCCGACGATCCCCGCACACTTACTCGTCGCCGCATTAGGGTTTAACCCCAAATCGTGCATCGCCAGCAGAATTCGACGTTGGGACGGTTTCAGTCCATCCCGAACGTCGGGCAACGCTCGACTGACGATCACGCTCATCGCATAGGTCAGATAGCTGTCGCGGAGTTCGTCCGTGATGTTGATCGGCTCGTAGCGGTCGCCGTTGCTCGTCGGTTCCGTCGAAGTGCTCGGTGGAGGAATCTCGTCAGACAACGCCAATTCCCTCGGACAACAAATCGAATCAGCGCAAAGATTTGCGTCAGCTCAGGTTAAACGAATCCATCCCCTCATTGTATGAATCTTGCTTTCTGAAACCACCTTCTCCCCCCCGGGAAATCCCCGCCCTCGAGGCGTGATCCAGACGTTACCGCCTTGGCTCCTTATCATGTCCGCGCCGGCGGAGCGCACGACATGATCGAGAAACCTGGGCGATGGCTACGCGGGGTCGATGGCCAGCTTCGACCTCTCAGTGCCGATCCGATCTCGCAACGGCTTTTTCTCGCCTCCGAGAAGGTCGGTCAACCCAACGCCTTTTTAGCCCGGGAATTGGCGGACCGTATCGTCGATTGGTTGCTCGACGATCCCGAGCCGATCAGCGAATCCGACCTGCACGATCAAGTCGTCACGTTGGTCCGGGAGTTCGGTCACCCTGCTGTAGCTCTCGCGTATGCCCAGATGCAGCCCGTCGCTCTACCGGCTGTGTCGGCAGGCTGGCCCCGCGATGTCGATTCGCTGATCCGGGGGGGGTTGCTTGATGTCGAATCGACCGACGAGCGGAGACTGGCTGATGTCGTCGTGGACGCGACATTTGATCCGCAACGTGACGATGGGGGCATCCCGGAACAAATCGCAAACGCTGCCCGTTTCGCCTCTGCCCTGTCTTTTCATGATCTCGATGGATTTCTGGCGCGGCGAGTGGAAGAGATCGGCGAGTTGGCCGCGACCTGGTCGCGACTGTTAATCGAGTGCGCATCGCGGCATGATGTGGTAGTGTCGCTTCACCTGAACCGCCGTCACCCCGCGGTGGACGCCCCGGCTCACCATTTCGGACCTCTATTCGCCCGTTTCGCCGATCCGATCGACGAATCGCGCCGTCGCGCCGTCGCCGTGGCCCTGGCACGATCGTTGTGTCGGCAAGCGTTAGCGCGAGTATATTGGCACGTCCCTTTGGCCGAGCGGCTGAAAGTTCTCGCTGACGATTGTCCCGAGGAACTCTATCGCGCCGTCATGGAGGGCACTCCGATTGTTTGGACCTTCGATCGTGTCGCGGAGACGATTTCTCACAGTCCGGGGTTGTCTCCATTTCACCACTCGGTGCTGCTGTTCATCGGTTGCCGTCTTGATCGCCTGGTCGAACAACTGGCTCCATCGAGTTTGCCGTCGTACCTCGGGAAATTGGCGACCCTGACGCGCCTGGCGCGCAGTGCGGCTCGCCATCGCTACCAATGCCTTCGGGCGGAGGGACCGGCCGAACTATCTCGCGGATTTCTCTTGGAGCGTTCCAGTTTCGTGGTGGTCCCGATCGGCCTGGAATCGGCGGCCATCCGTCTCGCCGAACAGACCGGTGGGGCAGATTCGGGAGAATTGGCCGCTCAGATCATCACGACGATGCGCGAGGCGTTGGAGAAGGCGTCGAGCGGACCTCCCTGGGGTTTGGTCGATAGCATGCCGGGGGCCGAATTCTGCGCACCGGGAAGATGCTGGTCTGAATCGATGTCTCCTTTTGCGGTTCGCGGTCTGACCGGCTGGGATGCGACAGCGGGAGTTCTGGAACAGTTCCGATTTGTTGAGCCGGTTCATCGATCGGCCCAAACGGGGACCGCCGCGATTTGGATTTCGCCCGAGGGAATCTCGACCGTGAGGGCATTTCGCGAGTTCTTGCAAAAAGCGGCAAGGCACGACGTTCGGCGAATGTGTCTTTTGTGTCGGGCAGATCCGGGGAATTTCGTCGCCCGTGGATTGAGTTCTTCGGAGCCGGGCGATACACTTTGGGCAGGCTAACGTTTGGTCTTCGGCCCAGGGACCCGATCGATGATGAGCGGACGACCTTTGCCGACGAAGCACCCGCCGGCCGCGGTGGCAAGCGGTCGAGGGGCCGATTCCGTTCTCGGACGCTACCAACTGTTGCGGCAATTGGCATCGGGTGGCATGAGCCAGGTCTATTTGGCTTATGACCGGCAGCGAGGGCAGCCGGTGGCGCTGAAGATCATGTCGGCTCGACTCGCGGAGGACCAGGTCCAACTTTTGCGTTTTGAGCGGGAAACTCGTTTAACCTTGAAGTTCCAGCATCCGAATTTGGTGCGCGCTTTGGCATCCGGGCGCGATCCAAACTCCAAACGTCGTTATTTGGTCCTGGAGTATATTGACGGACCAAATGCGGCCCAATGGCTCGAACGTCAAGGCCGTCTGAGCGTCAACGACGTCGTTCACGTTGGCATCTGTATCGCTCGCGCCTTGAGCTATTTGCACCAGCAAGGATGTATCCACCGCGATGTCAAGCCGGACAATATCGTCCTCTCGCCCTGTGGAGCAGCCAAGTTGATCGACCTGGGGCTGGCTTATTTGGCTGATCCCCAGGAGACGGCGTTAACCCTGACGCATCACACCCTGGGAACCAGTTATTACATGCCCTGGGAACAGGGGCTGAACGCTCATTTTGTCGATGCTCGTAGCGACATCTTCGCGTTGGGCGCCACGCTCTACCACTTGCTGACGGGTCGTGTTCCGTTTCCCGGCAACGATCACGAAGAAGTCATGCGGATGAAACAAGCGGGTCACTTCACCCCAGCGAGCTTGTTGAATCGAGACGTTCCCGCCAAACTGGAACTCATCTTGCAACGAATGCTGGCGCGAGATCCGCTGAAGCGATGGTCGTCGGCCGAAGAGCTGGCCTGGGCGCTGGAGCGGTCGACGCGCAGCATGGAATTGCCTCTGTATGCGGATTTGGGACAGGCGGTGCAGCCGGTCTCACCCCAGCGTCCGATGACCGCGAATCATCCGACGCGGCCCGATCTGCGGTTGCGGTCGTCCAAGTTGCGGCGGAGTCGGGCGGCCGACTTGTGGATTGTTCGCTTTGAAGACAACGACGGCTGGTGGCGGCTTCGCAAAGCGACGACGGCTCAATTGGTTCGAGCCATCCGCAATGGCCGCTTCCAGGGCCCCGTGTTCGCCGCCCGTCGCCCTCAGCATCCGTTCCGTCCCTTAGAGCAGTTTCCCGAGTTTCTGCCCTGCTTCACGCGGCGAAAGGCTCCGACACCGCACACCGGCGGCAGAAACTTTTACCGCCGTCTGCTTTCTTGTTTCGGTTGGCGCTGAGGGAAATGGTCCCGAGGGCGAACGTGCTCATGGCGAGCGCTCACGGTGAGATGGGTGGGGTGATCAATCGGTTGGCTCCCCTACCCATTCGCGTGCAAAAGCGCTATGATACCGGTGCGCTTTCTCGAATTGTCCCCGTAGCTCAACTGGATAGAGCGTTGCCCTCCGGAGGCAAAGGTTACAGGTTCGAATCCTGTCGGGGATAGTGTTTCTCGCCGGACTGGCCGATCGGACCATCCGGCTTGCTCTCTCGGTCAGGTGTTCGTGCTCGGTCAGGATTGGAGGCGTGTTGATGATAGCGATCAGGGCGGCGGGTTTGTTTTGTCTCTCGTTCGCTCTCATCGAGGGCGCGGATTTGTCTTCCGGACCGGCCCCGGGTGATGCGTTGCCCAAGGCGAAGGCTCGGATGTTCTCCGGCGATGTCAAAGATCAAACGCTTGACCTCGCTTCATTGGTCGGTGAGCAAAGCGGCGTCGTCGTCTTGATGGATGCTTCCCGATGGGACCGCCGGATGTTTCGCTTCTTGAGAGCACTGGAGGAAAAGGTCGGGGAGGCCGATCGAGTCGTCGCGGTGTGGCTGACCTCGGACGTGGATTGGGCCAAGGAATACCTCCCAAAGATCAGTTCCTATTTTCAACGGACGATGTTGAGCGTGTTCGAGCAAGACGACGACGGTCGTCGAGATTGGGGAGTCAACCCGGATGCGGCTCTGACAGCCGTCACCGCGAAGAAGAAAAAGGTCCTGAAATCGTTCGGCTATCGCGTTGTTGACGAGTCAGACGCGGCGGAAGTGGCTGAGACCTTGAAGTCGCGATAGCTCGCATCCGGGCGTTTTCCAGGGTCGATTCTCACAGAGCCGGTGGAACAACGTGGCCGACATATGGATGAGTTGCCTCTGTTGACGTTCAACCCCGTGTTTCGATCGTATGTGTGGGGTGGTCGAAGGCTGGCAAACTGGTGGACGTCGGCCCCCTCTTCCGGGCCGCTGGCCGAAGCCTGGCTCCTCAGCGATTTGCCCGAGTCGCCCACGACCGTGGCCAGCGGACCCCTCGCCGGTGCCACGGTACATGAGTTGATTCAGCGATGGGGCCGGCGTCTCATCGGCGTCGTCGGCAGCTCTCGGTTTCCACTTCTGCTCAAATTCCTGGATGCTCAACAACCCTTATCGGTGCAAGTTCATCCCGATGACCAACGAGCCGGACCCGGAAATCAGGGCAAAACCGAGGCGTGGATCGTCCTTCAGGCCGAGCCGGGAAGTCACGTTTTCGCGGGCTTCAAGACCGGGGTGGTCGAAGCCGACGTCCGTGATGCCATCACGCGAGATCGACTCGTTGATTTGTTGCAACGGATCGATGTGGGACCGGGTGATTGCATCTTCATCCCGGCCGGTACCGTGCACGCCATCGGCTCGGGGCTGCTGCTTTTCGAGATTCAGCAAACCAGCGACTTGACCTATCGCCTTTACGATTGGGGCCGGCCGCGACCTCTCCAAATCCCCGAAGCCTTGGCCCGGATCAATTGGTCACAGGGGCCGATCGCGCCGATTCGCCCCGCCGAGGGGCTTCTCGTGGACTGCGATTATTTTCGCCTGTGGCGATACCGTCGCGAGCAGACCTTTCATGTTGGTGTTGCCGGCGAGTGTCGCATCATCGTGGTGACAGCCGGAAGCGGAACGATCGTCCGGGGCCGCGAGGAATTCTCCCTCCACCCTGGGGTGATCTGGTTCATCCCGGCAGAGATGGGTTCGGTGGAATGCCGACCAAAGACCCCGGTGGAGATCATCGAGGTGGCCTTGCCCAAACGATGAGATGATCTCTGATCGAATCGTGTCGAGGGGCGGATGATTCTGGATTTGAACAGCGACTTGGGCGAAGGTAGCGGCCAAGATGCTGAATTGATGTCGCTCATCACCACCGCGAATGTCGCCTGCGGGGCGCATGCCGGTGATGCGCTCACGATCTGGAAGACGCTGCAACTGGCGGCGACGCATGGTGTGAGGATCGGGGCTCACCCCGGCTTTTTCGATCGAGAGTATTTCGGACGACGCGAATTGATCCGCGATCCGGCCGACGTCTGGGCCGACTGCGTTTATCAAGTCGGCGCGTTGAGTTCGTTGGCGGACTCCCTCCGCTTGAAACTCACGCACATCAAACCGCACGGCGCTTTGTACAATCTGGCGATGCGTCGAGACGACATGGCGAAGGCTTTGGTCGAAGTGGCTCAGCGATTCGGTTTACCTCTAATGGGATTGCCGGGGTCGGCCTTGGAGCAGGCCTGTCGAGGAACCGTTCCGTTTATCGCGGAGGGCTTCGCCGATCGACGCTACCAGCCCGATGGAACCTTGGTACCTCGGAGTGAACCGGGCAGCTTGATTGAATCGGTCGACGAAGCCGTGAGCCAGGTGCGGGATCTGTTGAGTCGAGGTAAGATCCGCAGTGTGTGCGTGCATGGCGACCACCCCAGGGCGATCGAATTTGTGCGGCAGTTACGCGCAACGCTGACGGCGCTTGGGATCGAACTCCGATCATTGGCATGAGTCTGAGGGTCATCCAACCAGGATTTCAGAGTTGGCTGGTCGATTGGGGGCGTCGCTCTCATCGCAGCTTAGGCATGCCCGTTGGCGGGGCGGCGGACCGCTGGTCGATGGCCCTGGGCAACGCACTGGTCGGTAATCCGCCGGACGCCGTCGCGTTGGAGTTGACTCTGGCCGGGCCGACGCTGCGAGCCGAGAAACATGTCGCCGGCGTTGTCATGGGAGCGCCGTTCGATCTCCATGGCGACTCGACCGATCTGATGACGGGCAAGACATTCAACCTTCGGCCGGGCGAACTCCTGCACATCCGAGGAACTCGTCGAGGAGTCCGGGCGTATCTGTGCGTGCCGGGGGGGTTCGAGGCGCCCCTGATCCTGGGGAGTCGGTCCGCCTTGGAACCGCTCCGAGGGGACGAACTCCTCGAATGCCCTGAATCACGTCTTCCGATTCGGCGATTGGCGGAGCCGCTGGAGGCATCGTTACCGACCCAACAACCGCAACCGTTACGCGTCTTGCCCGGAGGCCAGGCAGATTGGTTCGACCTGTCCCGCTTCTGCTCGCAAATCTTTTCGATACGTCCGGAAAGCAATCGCATGGGATTGCGGTTGCGAAGTGACCCATTGCCTCGCCCGACTCGGGAGATGGTTTCTGAACCGGTCTGCCCCGGGACGGTGCAAGTGACCAACGATGGGCAGTGCATTGTGTTGGGGATAGATGGACAGACGATCGGGGGCTATCCCAAAATCGCCCACGTCATTCGGGCCGATCTCGATCGACTCGGACAACTTCGCCCCGACGACACGGTTTGCTTCGTCGAGACGACCTGGGAAGCAGCCGAGATGGCCCGCCGCACCGAGAAGAGCCGACTCGAACAATGGTGCACACGCTTGGCCATCGCCGCGGATTGCTCTGGTATCTTTTCGATCCCGTCGGTATAAGCCGTCGTCATAATATGCCGGATTGGCCATCGAGTCCGTCTCGAACCGGAGGAGAGTCCGGAACGATGTTCAGGAAATTTCTCATCGGCGTCATGGTGTTGGGGGTGGGGTTGGTGCTCTGGAATGAGTACCGCGTTTGGTCCGGGGATGCTCGCCGGCATGCGCAGCGTTTACGCGAACGGCTTCACCATCCGCCTTCGGTCAATTGCGAGGAGCCGGCGCCCGAGCCGGCTCCCCAGGAAGCTCGCCGGGACGAGATCCACGTCATCGAATTGTCATTGCGGCCGTGGCAAACGTCGGAACCACCTTTGGCGGACACCGAGGAACCGGCCCGTTTGCCCGTCTTCGCAGCGACCAAGCCGACCCACGCTCCGGCCCCACCGCCGTCGATCGTCTTGGCAAAATTCGAGACGCGCTCTCCTGTCCCGGCAATTCGTGAAGAGGCGTTCTCCGTTCGTGGGGTTTGGCCGTGGGTCATCCTCCTGCCCCAGCGCCAACAGGTCAGCCCAACGACGGATCGTGCCGAGTCGTCCCTCGAACCCGAGGCACTCTTCGTGATGCCCCGGGCGATCCCCGAAGTGAAATGACAGCGGGCGCGACATCGGAGGAGCGCCGCACTCTCCCCGAAGGGGCGAGGCACAACGAGTCATGATCGAGGCGGGTCGGGCAATCGTTGCCGCAACTCATCAAGAAGAGTTTGCAGGGTCACTTCCGGGCGGCGCTCGCCGTGAACCAAATCCAGGATGATTTCGACGAGCGGCAAACGATGGCCGCGTCGATGTGCCGCGCTGAGCAACAACGTGATAACGACGCTTGCCAGACAATACCAGAACTCGCTTGGGAATTGAGAAGTCATCGAGGATTCCTCCGAAATAAGGTGAGAAAGGCGATAAGCAGGAGGGTGACAGAAAGCCAGGGTGGGAAATCACGCCAAGGTGCGGAGAATGTGCCACGATCGTGGTTCGGATCGTGCGCGGGATCGTAGTCCGGCCGTGCCCGCCGAAGTGCCGCCGCCAGACGCTTCGGACCGGGGTAGGCGTCTTGTCGATGCAGGACGCGACCGTCGGCGGCCTGAAGATAGATGGTCGGTTGACCGGAAGTGACGAAGCCGCAGTCCGCCACTGCCCAGTCATTTGGCGAATATGCCTGAATCAGCATGCCATTCGACGCCTCGACCAGCTCCGGAACGTTGATCAGGTCGTTGAGGACCGCCTGACGATGCTGCTCGGTTCCGATGATCGTGAGCCGAAGCCGGTCCGAGTCGTCCGGGAAAAGCGAATCCGTGTCGGGGCGATGCAATCGCGTTTGGGGCCGGCCCTGGATGGTCAAGCGCTCCTCATCGGCGAGTCGCTCTCGCATCACGCCGAAATTGGCGGCGGAATGCTCCGGGCGCGGGGTGCGGAAAGTTCGAGGCGGTCCCCAGTTTTGACCATCGTAATCGCGCCATTCATCCGCCGCCCAATCGTAACCGCCGCGTTGACGACCATCAACGTACAAATAAACCCGCGTCGGATCATCAGGGCGCGTCCGCCATTCGACGACGCCGGGAGCGATCGGACAGTTTTGCGCCAAAACGGAGGGCAACGTCAAAGCCAGGGAGAAAAGCAGAGGGACCATGGAACAACCTCCCAATTCGGCCGAATCAATTTGAGGTTTGCGGTTGGTTGCAAGGAGGAGGCGGAGGCGAGGGGGCAAGCCAGACGAAGATCCATCCGTGCCCGGAGGGATGCAGTACTCGTCGTCGCAATTCCGCCGGGGACATCCACTCGTAGGAATCGGTGCCGGGAAAATTGTTATCCAGGACCACGCCGAATCGCGATCCGAACCGTACGCAGCAGACCATATGGGCGATGGTCGTGCGATATCGTGGGGAGTAGCCGTAGGTGACGCAAGCCATTCGGCCGGTTCGATCGCAAAGGCCCAAGAGCGGCTCGACCGAGGAACCTTCGTATTGCAGATAGGGGGGCACAGCGACGCCCTTGGCAGCGCAGAACTCGCGGATTTGCCGATCCACTTTCGCGGGATACGCCCCACCGGGTTCGCGGGCGCACCAGTCTCGCAAACCGCGCATCGACTCGAGGCCGTGCCATCGGGCGGCCATTTCGATCGACGTCATGACGCACATCCCCCGACCATCGACGTGAGATCCGATGTTGGCGAGATGCTCAGAGGCGGGCAAGTCACAGGTGATGTCATCCCCCTCGAAGGATCGACCGTTGAGGCGGCTGTTCGGGCCGGTGGAAAGAGTCAGGGCTGACGCAAGGGCCACCGAGCAAAAAGTGAGCAGGAAGCGCATGAGGGAACCTCACGGGAGGGGTGCGAGTGGAAGTGATCCGTCCCAAGAGATTGTTGGATGCGGGAGAGCGATGAGCAAGCGAGAGCGGCGTCGGTCCGACACCTGGTCGTAATTCTGGGGGTTAGTCGATTTTTTCGATGGGGAGATGGTGAGTTTGGATGAAGGCCTCGCACTCGGGTCGGGTAAAGACACCGGGAGTGGTGCCGATGGCTCGCACGCAACTCGCCCCCAGGGCACTGGCGTACCGAAGGCAGTCGGCGGTGGGCAATTGATGCAACATGCCGAAGATAAAGCCGGCATCGAAGGCATCGCCTCCGCCAGAACCATCGACGTATTCTGTGGGGTAGGTTCCGACGCGGAGGGTGCCTTCGTCGTTCATGAGCCAAGCGCCTTCGCCCCCTTGGGAGATGATGACGGTCTTGGCCCCTAAGTCGCGGAAGATGCGGGCTTGGGTGCGAGGGTCGTGTTCGCCGGTGATTAACCGAGCCTCGTCCGAGTTGGGCTTAAAGACGTCGGTGTGCGGCAAAACGGGGCGGAGTTCGGCGAGGTAATTCAACCCGGGGGGGGTCACGACGTCGAGGAACGTCTGGATGCCGCGCGAG
>CAKZUU010000156.1 GCA_937922175.1 uncultured Gemmataceae bacterium | reverse complement strand
GCAACGACCGTCGAGTCTGGCGGGGAAGGTGACGGAGCGACCACCGAATCATCCGACGTCGGCGCGACCTTGGCGAGGCCCGGGGGCGAACTCGTTTGACCCGATGCCCGGGTAATGGGACGCGGCTCGTGATCTTGGCTCGGAGGCTCGCTGGGCGGCGGCAATGGGTTCTCCCCTGAGGCCGCTGATCCATCGGTCAGCGACGGTGCGATCCGGTTGACCGGCTCCACCGCAGACTCGTCGCTGCTGCTCGTCGGCATCGGCGGCTTTTCGGGTCCCCGGCGGGCTTGCAGCTCCGCCAAGATCGTCGCCGAATCGCTCAGCGTCGGCTTGTAATGCCGCAACACCGGCGATTGAGCGAAGGGCGGTTTCCGTTGCCACCAACAGCCGCTCCCCGCGACGCTCAGCAACAACAGCCACATCACTGGTCGATGCATGGCACGTCCCCCGCATGACGGCGCATCCGTCCCTGTTATCAGTTTTCGACCGTCCCGAGCGTGAAAGTTGAATCAAAAATGACAGATTTGACGATCCTCGAGCCGCGTCGTTTCCCGCACCCGTGCAAAATTTCTCAATTTGAAGCGGTACTTCGGAGCCGCAGCGAGGAAGCTTAGCCGCGGATTTGACCGTTTCCCATCACGATGTATTTCGTCGTGGTCAACTCTCTCAAGCCGCACGGACCGCGGGCATGAAATTTGTCCGTGCTGATGCCGATCTCCGCACCGAGGCCGAATTCGTAGCCATCATGAAAGCGGGTGCTGGCGTTGACCATGACGGCCGCGGCATCGACCTCGCGGGTAAAACGCTGGGCCGACTGCAGGTCTTGCGTCACAATCGCGTCGGTGTGCTTGGAACCAAATCGGGCGATGTGGTCGAGGGCGGCATCCAAATCGGGAACGACGCGGACGGCGAGGATCCGGTCGAGGAACTCTGCCGCGTAGTCGTCGTCGGTCGCCGGTTTGACATACGCGGCGACACGGACCGTTTCGGGACAACCGCGAATCTCGACCCCCTGAGCGTGCAATTGCTCGACGATGCGAGGCAAAAACGTCTCGGCCAGGTCGTGATGGATCAGCAAGGTTTCCATGGCATTGCAGACTCCCGGCCTTTGACATTTGGCATTGATGACGATGCGCTCGGCCATGTCCAAGTCGGCAGAGCGATCGACGAATACGTGGCAAACGCCGCGATAGTGCTTCAGCACCGGCATGCGGGCTTCGGCAACGACTCGGCGGATGAGGTTCTCCCCGCCCCGCGGAATGCACAAGTCGATGTCGTCGCCCCGCCGCAACAGTTCCCCGACGATCGCGCGATCGACGTGGGTGACCAATTGCACCGCGTGAGTGGGCAACTGGCATTCGCGCAGGGCCTCCTGCAACACGAAATGCAAGGCCCGGTTGGTGTGTAGCGCTTCCTTACCGCCTCGGAGGATCAGGGCATTCCCGCTTTTGACGGCCAGCGCTGCGGCATCGACGGTGACATTGGGCCGCGACTCGTACAAAAACAAGATCACCCCGATCGGCACCCGCACTTTGCGGATTTCCAGCCCGTTAGGTCGAACTCCCCCTTCGACGATTTCGCCGATGGGATCGGGCAAAGCGGCCACCTCGCGCAAGCCGGCGGCCATCGCCGCAAGGCGAGGTCGAGTCAGAGTCAGACGGTCGATCTGCGCCGAGGTCAAGCCGTGATCAGCCGCCGCCCGCAAGTCGTGCTCATTGGCCGCCAAAATCGCATCCGCTTCCCTCTCCAAACGATCCGCGCCCCATCGCAACCAGCGATCCTTGGCAAAACTCGGGGCCCACGCCAGACACCGGGCCGACGCTCGGGCCTCGCTCGTCAACTGTGAACAATAAGCGCTCACGTCGAAGGGCGTTTCCACGATCGATTCTCCCGACGAGGGTCAAGCCGGGCGCAAGGCCGAGATCACTTTCACCGCATCCACGGTGGGCGGCACGTCGTGGACCCGCAGGATTTGCGCCGCCCCTCGAGTCATCGCAAAGCAGGCAACAGCCACTGAACCGACCGCTCGTTCGTGCACCGGCCTGCCCGTCAATTTACCGATCAGCCCCTTCCGCGAGACGCCCAGACAAATGGGACGTCCCAGGTCGAGAAAGCGGGGCAGTTGTGCCAGCAACGCGAGGTTATGCACGTCCTTCTTGCCGAAGCCGATCCCCGGGTCGATCGCGATCTGCTCCCGGATGATCCCGCCCCCGGTGAGCGTATCGACTCGATCCCGCAAATAATCGTACACCTCACGAACGACGTCGTCGTAGTGGGGGTTGATTTGCATCGTTTGCGGCGTGCCCTGCATGTGCATCAGGATGACGCCGGCCTGAAATTCCCGAACGACCTCGGGCATGGCCGAATCGCCGGTCAGGGCCGTCACGTCGTTCACAATGTGGGCACCGGCTTCGAGGCAGGCTCGGGCAACCGCCGATTTGGACGTGTCGATCGAAAGCAGGATCGACTCGTGCCGGGCCAATTCACGGACCACGGGCACGACGCGGCGAAGCTCTTCGTCCGGGAGCACGGGGACGGAGCCGGGACGGGTCGACTCCCCGCCGATGTCGATGATGTCGGCTCCTTGTTCGATCATTTGCCGACCATGCGCCACGGCGGCCGCGGGGTCGAAAAATTGTCCACCGTCCGAGAAACTATCCGGCGTGACATTGAGGATACCCATGACCAACGGTCGATCCAGGGTCATCCGACGGTCACGGACATGCCAGGTCCAAGGCGTCATCGTGGTCGCTCGACGTCGTGTGGAGGTTGTTATAGAGCGGGTCGCCTACCACGGATTTTCCATCAGGGAGACGAGTTGGACGGCCAATTGCTGGTTGGCTCGTTGGATCGCCGTCGTCAGCGATTCGCCCAACTCCGGCAAGAAGCGGCCGCTCGCCTCGAGGGCGACTCGAGGCAGCGGATCGCTCGCCGTCGGATCCGCCGAGGGGGTCGCCCCGCGACCGGTTCCCGGACGTGAGAGAATCTCGCCCGTCCGCACATCACGCCAAACCACCTCGACTCGGATGACGATCTCTCCTTCCCGGACCTCGTTCAGCTGATGGCGATTGATGATCTGTTTGGGCGTCGCCACGATCGTTCCGAGCAACTCCGTATCGGCGGCCGACCGATCGTGGACCACCTTCCACGGCGTGGACTGTTCAATTTCCCGATGGACCGCTTTCGTCAAGTCGTATTGCAGATCGCGGAGAGGCCCCGCTTGAAATGCTTGGTTCGCGAAGATCGGCACATAGATCGTTCGGTAGCGCGTGTCGTGCAAGGGGCCCAGGGTATAACCGAACACCCCCCGCTGCGGACGCGGCAGGCACGAACTCAGGGCCACCACCCAGCACCCCAGCGCGACGCAAGCCCCAACGCGGGTCCATCCCCTCATGGCCAATCACCGCCCCATCATGGAACCGGCCGGTAAGGCCAAGGGTGAGGTCAATCGGGGACCATCGCGATCGGCCTCGATCCCCCAAAATCGGTCCCACCGCCGTCGAAACTTCGCCCACGCTCCGCTTTCCTCCTCGTTCGTTGCCGAATTCTCCTTCTCGATCAACGGCTGCAAACGAGCCAATCGCTCGTCGGCGATTTGTTCAAACTTCGTTTGCGGATACCGTTGCTTGATCCGCTGATACACGAAATACGCCGACCCCGGGTGATTCGTCCGCTCATAGAATTCGGCCCGTCGAAGGTCCTTCTCGGCCTGAACCGCCGTCACTTCGTAGAGATGCTGGGTCATTTTCAGGCGGCCTTCCTCGGTTTGCGCCAACTGCGGATACGCACTCAAGGCCGTGTCGATCAACTGCCGCGCTTCGGCGACTCGCCGCCCATCGTACTCCGCCCCGCCCGACGCCAACGTCTTCGAGCGGATCGCCATCTCGATCGCCCGAGGGGCCAACTCGCTGTCCTTGTGGAACTGAAGCAACGCGGTAAAGTAATGGTCCGCTTCTTTGTAGTCCTCGCGGTAGAATTTCACGAATCCCGCCAGGAACAATGCCTTGTCCGCCAACGGTCCCGTCATGTCGCTGTAATGCACCACCTCCAGGGCTTGGATGGCCCGGCCCTCGGCATCAAAGGTCGGCTTCCGCTTGTCCAAATGAATCCGCAGCGACGCCGGCATCACCAACGACCGCTTCCCCTCCAACTTCTCCGCGAATTTCCCCAATTCCTCGTCGGTGTCCTTCAGCCAGAAGACGGCTATGTCGTACAGCCGCTGACAGGCTTGCTGCTTGTACGCCCCCGACGGAAACTCGTGCAAGAGTTTCTTGTAGATCGGCTCCGCCGCGACAAACCGTTCTCGCAGCCGCTCGCATTCCGCCTGATAAAACAACGCCTCCTCGGCGACGGCGGCACTGTTCTCCTTGTTGTCCGCGATCCGTCCAAACGCCCGCGCCGCCGTCGCGTAATTCTCCTTGCGAAACAATTCATGCGCCGCCGCCAACTCCCCATTCACCTTCGACGGCGACGTGTCCTCGTCCGGCCGCACCAGGGCATGAGGCGTCGCTGACTCCTTCCGAAACCACGACGTCAGCTTCGGGGGCAGACAGCCGGCGACCAACAGCAACGACGGCCCCACCATCAGTCCCCATCTCAGCCGCGAGCGACATCTCTCCTTCGCTGTCCTCATCGCGGTCGCACTCCTTGCATGCCTCGCCACCCGATCGCTGGCCCCTTCGACTCTCCCCACCATCCCCATCACGGTAAGGATGCCAGGTACGGAAACATTCGCAACTTCCTTCCCAGCCAATGGGCCAGCACCGCCTCCAACACCACCCGCACCCCCCGCGATTCCCTCGGTCCCGTCGACCACGCCTTCGGATCGTCTCGCAACTCCCGTAATCGACTCCACACTCCTCGCCCCAGATACATCCCCCCTTGTCGCCGCTCCCGACATCTCCGGCAAATCATCCCCACCGCCCACGGATGAAAATATAATCCCTCCTCTTCTCCCACTTCGCTCCCACAATCCACGCAGTGCCGCAGACGCGGCCTATAGCCCAACTCGCTCAACATTGCCAGCTCAAAACTCGCTAATCTCAATCC
The DNA here is from genome assembly GCA_937922175.1 of uncultured Gemmataceae bacterium. Taxonomy (GTDB): domain Bacteria; phylum Planctomycetota; class Planctomycetia; order Gemmatales; family Gemmataceae; genus CAKZUU01. Next base: position 2,198 of record CAKZUU010000156.1, on the reverse strand, counting down.
CAACCGATCGCCCGCCTCCCCAAACTCCTTCAACGCCCGCACCGCCTCATCGTGCAACGTCGGATGCGGGTCATCCTCCACCGTCCCCTCCCCCAGCAACTCCGCCACGTAATAACCCGCATACAACGTCGGCAACTGCCGCCGAAGCGCCCCAAATCCCTCGATCACCTGCGCCTCGATCAACAGATCCATCGCCCCCGTCGTTTTGCGAAGCAGCACGACTCGGCACCAATTCAACAAGTCCAACGCGATCTCAAAATTCGATCTCAGTCTCCTCCCACCCTTCGCCAACACCCGCACCTTCCCGTAGTCCCGCGTCCAGAGCGTCGCCACTCGGCTTGTCTCGCTCCAATCACTAACCCGAATCACGAGTCCCTGCGTCCGCTGCGTCATTGCCCACGTTCCGACTCCGACACGTCCGGAAATCCACACTCTCTCAGGTAACGACTCTCGCGTTCACGCATGACTCGCCTTGCCTCTTCTTCCCTGTCGTCGTGACCACACAAATGCAGCAACCCGTGGATCGCATACAACGCCAACTCCGCCTCCACCTCGTGACCACGCTCCGCCGATTGCTCTTTCGCCACCTCCACGCCAATGACCACGTCGCCCTCCAACTCCCTCGCCCCCGGCCCGCTCAGGGGAAACGACAGCACGTCCGTCGGCTCGTCGTGCTGCAAAAACTGCTTGTTCAACCGATGAATCGTCGGATTATCCACGAACGCCAACGTCACCCGCGCTCGCGTGACCCCTTCCCCACCCAGCACCTTCTGCCCCAACTCCCGAAACTTCGCCCACTCGATCGGCACCACATCTTGCTGATTGGCTATCTTGATGCGAATTGTCACGCCGCCGACTCCTCGATCTCCCAGCTCCCTTTCCCCACTTCCCCACGCAACATCTCCCGCGCCAACGCCAAATAGTCCGATGCCCCGGGACAGTTCGGCGCATAACCAAAGATCGATTGACCAAAACTCGGCGCCTCCGCCAACTTCACATTCCGCCGGATCCGCGTCTCAAACAATCGCGCCTTCGACCACGGCACCGACCTCCCCCGACTCTGCTCCAAATACGCCGACAGGTTCGACGCCACCTCCTGTGCCAACTTCGTCGTGCTCTCGTACATGCACAGCAACACCCCCGTCACCTGCAACTTCGGATTGATCCGCCTCGACACCAACGCCGTCGTCTCCAGCAACTTCCCCAATCCGTGCAACGCCAAAAAGTGCGGCTGCAACGGAATCAACACCTCCTGCGCCGCCGCCAACGCATTCAAGGTCAGCACCCCCAGCGACGGCCCACAATCCATCAACAAATAATCATATTCCTCCCCGTCTTGCTCCAACGCGTCGCGAAGGATCACTTCCCGTCCAATCACCCCCGCCAATTCCACTTCCGCTGCCGCCAGGTCGATATCCGATCCCGCCAGCCACAGGTTTTCGCCCACCGGCCGACGAACCTCCGACAACGCTCGCGAGTTGACCAACACATCGTACATCGACGGACCATCCCCCGTCGGCGTCAGCCCCAAATGCGTCGTCGCATGCGCCTGCGGGTCAAGATCGAATAGACACACCCGATAACCCAACCTGGCCAATGCTGCCGACAGATTGACCGAGGTCGTCGTTTTCCCCACTCCGCCTTTCTGATTGATGACGGCGATTCGTCGCATCACCTTTCCCCCACTTCTCCGAATTCCCTTGTCCTCGTGGACGTGGAGTGGACCTCCTCGCTTTCCCCCCGAATCGCTGGACCAGGGCGGAAGCTCCGGCTCATAGCCATCGGATAGATTCTGTCAACGTCTTCGGGCCGGGAAGAGGGATGGGACGGTCGTTTGATCGCCGCCGATTGTGAAGTGCTCAACGCCTTTCGGCATCACTGCATTCAACACCACCGGACAAGCTCCGGGCCTGGATCGAAGCGCACAAGGTGCTCAACGCCTTTCGGCATCACTGCATTCAACACAGGCGGGTCGTACTGCATCCTCGACTCCCACTTGCGCGTGCTCAACGCCTTTCGGCATCACTGCATTCAACACCCCCGCGCGAACACGTGGTGCGGATGCGCCCCGCCCGGGTGCTCAACGCCTTTCGGCATCACTGCATTCAACACAGAGACGTTTCCGCCTATCTGTGTCGTTCGGACCGAGTGCTCAACGCCTTTCGGCATCACTGCATTCAACACACCGCAGCTCGACA
>CAKZUU010000155.1 GCA_937922175.1 uncultured Gemmataceae bacterium | reverse complement strand
GGTCACATCACCACGGGCTGAAATCTGATGGGCCTCGATCAACTTGCGGACAAACCGCTGGCGAGATTCTGAAGGGATCGAGCGGCGATCAGCTGAAGCGCCTTTCGGCAAGTCGGGCAAAAGCCGTCCCAGTGTGATTTTTATTATTGTATATTAACGTATATTATCAGACAATACAATCTGGTTTTATGTCATTAAAAGTTACGTTAAGTAGATTTATACTTTTACAACTGTCGTATTTAATAAACTTAAATGTATTGACGTTGAAGTGTACTTAGGTATACTATAGCGATGTCGGCTCAAAAGGGGTTTTTGCTCGGCCGACGTTCGGGCTTCAGCCCGAGGAAAGGAGGACAGACCCATGAAAAGTTGGCGAAAGGTCTGGCGTGAGGGACTGGTGCCGCAGTTATCCACGGCCGGATTGCGGGCTCTGGCGGACGCGTTGGCCAAGGACGACCCGCGAATCATTCAAGGGGCGACCACTTCACCACCGCCAATTTCGAGTGTGATGGATTGGCCGGTGGAGGGAACCTGCGTCATCGGCTTTTGCGGTTGGCAGGGAGAAGGATTGGAGACGGTGGGAGAACTGGAAGAGTTTTTTGCTCGAGTTTGCCGCGACGTGGACCAGTGGCTCGGAGAGCCAGCGGCCTGCCGCTATTTCCTCAATTGGTTCGATGAGACGCCGCGTGACGAGATGCGGCGCTGCTTGCTGGAAGAGGTTCGTTTGGCTCTTTCCGAGCGATTTCCCGTGGATCTCCCCTCGCCGCAGCGGATTCGGGCGGCGTGATGTGACTTGGTCGCGTCTGAGTTGCCTTGGCAGTCGGACCCTTGCTCGGAACCAGGTTGAACGGAGGTGCACCATGCTCTGCCGTCATTGTCAACGAAAAAAAGCGAACCGACCCCGCGGGCTGTGCTGGACCTGCTATTACACCCCGGGGTTACGCGACCGCTTTGCGTCCACGAGTAAATTCGCCCGTCGAGGGGTTGGGAATTTCAACGGTTTGCCTCCTTTGCCGGACCAGCCGACCGATGCCTTGCCGGGGAGTGAGGAGAAGATTCGCGTCCTGATTGACCGTGCGGCCAAGCGTCAGGCTCTGTTCCACCCAGCGGACGCGACCGGCTTCGTGTTGTCGTCGGCATCTCATCGAGGCAAAATGCCCGCGGCAACGTCTGCCCTTCCGGTCGCGAGTTGATTGGTGTCGGTGGAAGGTCCTCCGTTGACCTTCGCGCCACGGGCGTAGGGCGTTATCTTGGGCGCCTCAGCGGAGGGACTGGGCAAATGACGGCCATCTTGCACGTCGAAAACTTGGTGAAAACATTTGGCCGCCGAAAGGTCGTGAACGGCGTTTCTTTCGCGATCCAACCCGGCGAGATCGTTGGCTTGTTGGGACCGAACGGGGCCGGCAAGACGACCAGTTTCCGCATGGCCACGGGTCAACTCGTCCCTGATGAGGGTCGGGTGTTTTTCGGTGGGGCCGACGTGACGGGCCTGCCCATGTACCAACGAGCTCGGTTGGGCATGGGCTATTTGTCGCAGGAACCGAGTATTTTTCGTCGATTGACTGTCGAGCAGAATATTCTTGCGGTGCTCGAAATGTTGCCGCGTTCCCGCTTGTTGGGGCGATCTTTGACCCGACGTGAGCGCAAGCTCCGCACCGATGCGCTGCTGGTTCAATTTGGCCTGACGACCATTCGCACGACGCCGGCAGCCCGAACGTCGGGTGGGGAGCGTCGGCGACTCGAAATCGCGCGATGCCTGGCCTGCGAACCGCTGATGATTCTATTGGACGAACCCTTCGCCGCCGTCGACCCCCTGACCAAAACCGATATCCAGCAGATCGTGCGGGAGTTGGCACGCTCGGGGATCGGGATTTTGGTGACGGATCATGACGTGGATCGCGTGTTGGAACTCGCCGATCGCATTTACCTGATCGCGGAGGGACAGGTTCAATGCCACGGCACCCCCGCTGAAATTGTCCGCAATCGCCGCGCCATCGATAGTTACCTGGGAGACCGCTACCTACGGCATGATCCGAACGCCGTCCCGCCCCTCGTGAGCGGTGCCCCTCGTGACGTACCAGGGACGGACTCGATTGATGACTTGCTCCATCAAGAACGCCTCCGACACTACGTTGACTCGCTAATGGGAGACGACGAGCAATTCCGTGCTGCCTATTGGGCCTTGATGCATGAGGGCGAAAGAGCCATCCCCGTTCTGCTGGAAGCGATGGAACGCCGCGACATGGAAATGCGTCGGCGAGCCTACGCTGTGTTGTTGCGCTTGACGCAGGGCCAGGCTGCTTTCGATCCTCACGCTCCTCTGGTCGTTCGTCAGGAGCAAATTGCCTCCTTGCGTTCCAAATTAGCCCTATTGCGGCAACGGCTGGCCGACGTGGCGTAACCCCGCGTTTCCCCTCTCCGACTTTGTTACCAACTGTGGGATGAAACTGTTGAGACTCTCTCTGGCCGAATACTATAAAACGTGCCGCTCCGTTTCATCCGAATTGATTCGTGTGAGGTGTTCCGATGAGCGATCAACTGATCACTGAGTATCTGGCGGGTCCCGGTCTGTTGCGACAAGCCGTCGCGGGAATGACCGCCGAACAGTTGAAAAAGCGACCGATTCCCGGCAAATGGAGCACCCTCGAGGTTGTATGTCACATCGCGGACTATGAACCCATTTTGGCGGACCGGATGAAACGAATTATCTCGCACGACCAACCGACCTTACAGGGGGCGGACGAGAACCTGTTCGCTCGCTCCTTGTATTACCACGAGCGCGACGTTGACGAGGAATTGAACGTCATCGACTGGACACGCCGACAGATGGGACGAATCCTGCGACAGTTGCCGGCGGAGGCATTTCAGCGGCAAGGGATCCACACCGAACGGGGAGTGCTGACGCTTCATCGAATTCTGGAGCTGACGGTTCGACACATTCCGCACCACATCAAGTTCATCGAGGAAAAACGGTCCGCGATGGGGTGAGTACCGAGCAGAGTCGGGCCAGTCTATTGGCAAGGGTCCCGTGGATGCGGTACGATGATACCAATCCGCGGAGTGTGACTTGAACGTGTCGTCCCTGGCGTATTTCAAGCGATATCGGATGGAGCGTGATCTGGAGGCGCTGCCAGCCGTCCCGGGTTTGCCGCTCGGCTATGGATGGCAGAGTTGGTCGCCGATGATCCTCGATCTTCACGCGGACGTGAAATACCGCAGTTTTCGCGAGGAGATGGATGTTGAGATTTTTCCAAGTCTGGGACACCGAGTGGGTTGCCAAGAGTTGATGCATAATATCGTGACGCGGTGGGAATTCGTTCCTGAGGCGACCTGGCTGATTGTCGGTCCGGATGGGCCTTGTGCGACAATTCAGGGACTGCGCGAGGGATGCTACGGATCGATTCAAAATGTGGGGGTGGTGCCCGAGTGTCGGGGCAAGGGGCTGGGAGCTGCTTTGGTCCTGAAGGCGTTGCACGGCTTTCGCCGATCGGGAATGACACACGCGCGTTTGGAAGTGACGAGCATGAACGCTCTCGCTTTACGTCTTTACCAACGTTTGGGTTTTCGCGCGACCCGGATCCTGTACAAGCCAACTCATAAGATTCATCGAGACGAGGCACTCATCAGTTGAACGGAAGTTTGTGGGGGGTGGGTGCCTTCGGTCGGACATCGCGTTTGCGAGAGTCGGGAACTTTTTTGCTGGGGAGGTCAGCGGTGGGGCTGCCGAACGCGGATATTCACATTCATCAATTGGAGAACGGATTGACCCTATTGGTGGAGCGGATTCCGCATGTTCGTTCGGCATCGTTTTCAATTTCGCTGCAAGCCGGCTGTGCCTACGAACCGGCGGATCGTCGGGGGTTGGCGAGCATGGTCGTTGACCTGATGACCCGCGGGGCGGGCCCCAGGGACAATCGTGAGCTGAATCAGACGCTCGATGCTCTCGGCGTGGATCGAAGTGAGTCGGCCGGCGTGATGCGGTTGGATTTTTCCGCTTCGATGTTGGCCCGGGATCTGTCGAAAACCTTGGAGATTTACGCGGACATCATTCGACGACCGCAATTGCCCGAACGGGAACTGGAGCCCGTGCGAAGCCTCGCGTTGCAGGAACTGGAGAGCCTGGCCGATGATCCGCCCGGTCGGCTTCTCGTGGAACTTCGGCGCTCATATCTTCCTCCGCCCATCGGTCGAGACTACCGGGGCGACCTGGAAGGGGTCCGATCGATCACGATCCAGGACGTCCGCCATTATTGGCAGCGTTACGTGCGACCCGAGGAAACGATCATCTCCATCGCGGGAAACGTCGATGGGCCTTCACTTCGCGACCAGGTGGAGCAACTGTTCGGTGATTGGTCCGCAGGGCCGATCCCTCCGATCCAACTGGAAAAGTGGACGCCGCAAAGCCAACACGTCTCGGAAGACGTCAAACAGACACAGATCGGCATCGTCTATTCGAGCGTCCCGATGAGTCACCCGGAGTATTATGCGGCTCGTGGAGCTGTCGGCGTCCTCTCGAGTGGCATGAGTTCGCGGCTATTCACGAATGTCCGAGAGGCCCACGGCTTGTGCTATGCCATCGGGGCGACTCTTTGGCTTTTCAAGGATCGAGGAGCGGTGGTCTGTTATACCGCTGGGGAGCCGCACAACGCACAGGAGCTTCTGGATCGGACCTTGCATGAGTTGAGGCGCCTTCCCGAGGGAGTGGAGGAAGAGGAACTGGATCGCGTCAAAGCGGGGTTGAAATCCGCCCTGATTATGAAATTGGAGTCAACGTCCGCCCGCGCGTCCGGCAATGTGACTGACTGGTATTTTCTCGGACGGATTCGGTCATTGAGTGAGGTGCAACAGGAGATTGACTCGTTGACCCCCCGTGCGATTGTCGAACATTTACAGCGTTTTCCACCGACGAATTTCACCATTGTGACCTTGGGGCCCGAACCGCTCAAATGGCAGGCCGACTGATCCCGCAAAGGTGCAAAATCCACCTTCGTTGGTCGGAGCGGTTGGCGAAGGCCGATATTGGTGACGGAGTTCGAGATGCCATTCCATCATTTGACGCTGGCTAATGGTTTGCAAGTCTTGGCGGAAACCAACCCGGGGGCGCTGAGCGTTGCCGTGGGCTTTTTCGTCCGTACAGGCTCGCGCGACGAGCAGGCGGGAGAGTCCGGAGTCTCGCATTTCCTTGAGCACATGGCGTTCAAGGGGACAAAACGGCGAGATGCGTTGCAAGTGAATCGCGATTTTGACCGGATCGGTGCCGACAACAACGCCTACACCAGCGAAGAGTTGACGGTCTATCACGCGACGGTGCTGCCGGAGTATCTCCCGCAGGTGTTCGACGTTTTAGCGGATATTCTTCGGCCGGCGTTGCGCGACGCCGATTTTCAGACGGAGAAAAACGTCATCAAGGACGAAATCGCTCGATACGAAGTACGACCGGAATGGCTGGTCTACGACATCTCGCGGCAGCGTTACTTCGGCGATCACCCTTTGGGACGAAGCATCCTGGGGACCCGCGAAAGTATCGACGCCCTGACCCGTCAACAAATGCTCGATTATTTCCAACGTCGGTACACCTCATCGAACATCGTCGTATCGGCAGCCGGGAATTTCGAGTGGAACGACCTGGTGGCTCTCGCGGAAAAACATTGTGGCGCGTGGAACGGGTCGAATGTCCCCGCTCGCGATCTTTGCGAGTCCCCCTGTCGATCGGGGTTGGAGGTAATCGCACGGGACAAATTCAAGCAGGAATATGTCATGATGTGGGGCCCGGCACCGGCGGCGAACTCGCCGCTTCGGTACGCGGCGGAGGTGCTTGACTCGATTATCGGGGATTACACCGGGAGCCGTTTGTACTGGGAATTGGTCGATCCGGGGCTGGTTGAATCGGCTGACTTCAGTTACCTCGATGCCGAGGGGGCGGGAGCGTTTCTGCTCTCCTTTACGTGTTCCCCGGAAAACACGGCATCGAATCTCGAAATCGTCGCCCAAGTGCTGCGACAGGTTCAAACCGAGGGAGTGACGGAGGAAGAACTGCGAACGGCAAAAACTCGCTTGGCCTCACGTGAAGTCCGAGGGCATGAGCGAACCCCCCGCCGGATGCTGAGCATTGGCGATGATTGGATTTATCTCCATCAATATCGCACGCTGGACGACGAACTCGCTGCCATCGATGCCGTCGATGCTGCTGCGATTCATCAACTCCTCGAAAAATATCCGTTACGGGATTTCATGACCATAGCGCTGGGGCCTCTCAGCTCTCTCTGAATTCGCTCGGGTCTCGAAAAACCAAGATGTCATTTCTCGACTTTGAGCAGTACCGAGGGTGCTCCATGTTCGGTACCTTTGCCTTCACGCCGTGCCAAGACGATGAAGGGATGTTCCATCGGTTGGACCCACGGCTCGGCGTACAGGAAGATTTCACGCTCCCGGTCTTTCTCCGTGATGAGGATCCCGTTCAAGCCGACGTGGAGGACGCGAACACCATGGGGCAAACCGAGAACATCGAGCGGCACGCGGCCGGTGAAACCGTTTCGTCGTTCGATGCGAACCAATAATCGAGTTTCTTGGCCGGGTCGAATTGTCACCCTGCTTTGGGCCGTCGTTGTAACCAGGTCACCCGGCTCCTGCAGGGTTGGTCGGCCGCCGACTACCTCTCGAGGCACGTCTTGATCGTGAATGCGAGCCTTCGCCAGGATTTTCAACGGGGGATGATCCTGGGGCGGGGGCGAAGCGGCGGGATCGGCGGACAACGCCAAGGTGGTCGCCTGCTGACCTGCTTCGATAAATGTCGCCGGCGCCTGAAAGCCGGGTGGCAGATTCGCCAATTGTACTTGAATCGGACCATCAAAGTCGTCCAAGCGAGTTGCGGTCACGGTGATGGGCACCGAGCCGCCCTTCCACACGGCCGGGGCTGTCGGACTGAAGCGGATTCGGTAATCAGGGCGCGGCGGTCGAATCGTGAGCCGGTAACCGTAGTTGGGACCTCCCTTTCCGCGGGCATCACTGATACGGACTCGATATTCACCATCCGCTGGGGCAGTAAAACGCAATCGGGAATCTTTTCCGTAACCCGGCCCGCCATCATCGTTTCGGTATAACAACGTAACGACCGGCATGCCGTTCGGGGGAAACCGCGTGCCCGGGGGATGGATCGTTACCTTGTACATCGGCGTGTTGGAGGCGTGGTGCGTCGGAGTTGTGCCCAGATAGCCAACACGTCGCCCATCGACCGCGTAGAATTGGCAATTGTCGTCCGGATTCCGTGGCAAGGCCCAAATCCGAATCAACTCCTGACCTACCCAAACATAATCGTCGATGGCGAACTCATTCCAGCTTTCCATCCGAATGCCCGGGCTGACTGAATCATGATCCCGGAAGGTGACAAATGATCGTGCCACGCTCCGCAGAACGGCTTGTTCGACGGGCTGGCCATTCGTGTCGAGGATCTCGATCATCGAGTCGAGATCAGACCCCAGCCGTTGCGCTTCCACTTCGATGATCAGTGGTTCGGCGCGCTTGGCTTGAAAGATCCACTCCTCGGTGGCTCCGGGATGGTCGATGTTGCCTTGCCCGCTGCCGGGGACTGGAATGATCTGCCCCCGACCAACATGAGGAAACTCGCCCACCACCAGCGACGGGGCTTGCAAAACCGGGCCGAGCGGAGAATGAACCGGAACGGGGATCCGGCTGCCCACGGGTGCATCGGGTGAAGCGGAGACCGGAATTGTCCCCGTCTGCTTAAGGAACACGCCGCGAATTTCAACATTGACCTGCTGACCACGGCCAATCCCCAACGGTGCCACGCTGGTCACAACGGGAATGCGGCCGAGATGGAGCCGATAACCGTATTCCCCGCCCCCACGATATTCGCGATCGCGGATTGACAAGATGAACTCACCGTCCTTCGAGGCCACCCAGCCGAGAGTGCCGCTGACGCTGGTCGCCACGGATTGACCGAATGTGTCGGTCAGGGCGAGCACCGGCTCCAGCTTGGCTCCCGCCTGCGGTTGAACTTGGACGCCAATCTCTTGCCCGGCGCTGAGGCGGCAACGGTAGTGATCGATTTCTCCGGCGCGTGACAGGCTGCCGACCACAGTGCTGTCCGGACTGACCAGCGGAGCCGAAGGGTGGGTCCCCGTTCCCGGAGGTTCCGCCTGGACGGCAAAACGATCCACATGAATCGACAGGGCGTTGGATTCCCCCCCAGCGGTGCGAACTCGCAGCGAGACGACGCCCGGTTCGATCGAGACGTCGGCGTCCACACCAACCCGAATGACCGTAGATGATTCACCCGTGGGCGGATCAAGCACGACCTTGACCTTCGGGGACGATGTCATCACTTCGACATTGCCCGTCAGATGCTCCCCATGCAATACAACGCTTTGCTTCGACCCGCGAACGATGTGGTCAGGCTCGACACGACTCAGCTTCGGTGGTTTGGGCTTCTCGGGTAACGGCTGAGCGACAACATTTCCGGTTGCTTGGTCCAGCACCACCAAAGCGCCATCGTAACGGCCCAAAGCGAGTTGCTTGCCATCCGGCCGAACCGCAAATGACAAGACAGCCTCGGGTTGAGCTGGATACATGCGCTGTTCGGTCAGAAGAGCCGTGTCCCAAAATTTGATGGTGCGGTCTTCGCTCAAAGAGGAGATCTGGGCTCCTTCACGGGTGAAGTGGAGCTGAAGGATGGCTTTATCATGGGCAAAGGCTGAGCGGACAAATCGAGGTTCGGCGCCCGCCACGTCCCAAACTCGGATGCTGCGGTCGACTCCCGCTGCCGCGAGGTGTTTGCCATCGGGACTCCATGCGACCGCGTAGACCCAGTCGGTCGGCTCGTTCAAGGAAAACATGCGTCGGCCCGTTGCCGTCTCCCAGATCTTGACGGTCCGATCCGCCGCCGCCGTGGCGATACGTCGGCCATCCGGACTCCAGGCCAAGCCGTAAATCGCGTCGCTGTGGTCTTTCAAGGGGCGGAGGAGCGCTCCATCGGACGCGGACCACAATTTGGTCAACCGATCATACGAACAGGAGGCCAGCGTCGCTCCATCCGGACTGAAAGCGACAGCGTGGATCAGGTCGTCATGGGCATTTGTCGGGCCAGTTCGAGAGATCACCTTCCCATCATCGCTGACGGCGTAAATCTGGATTGAGCCAGCCTTGCCTGCCTGTCCGAAGGCGACAGCCAACGATTCACCGTCCGAGGACCATGCCACGGCGGAGACTCGCCCGCGAACCTCGATGGCCGTCACGAGGGTGTCGCCGCGGATTAAAGCCACCTTTCGGCCATAGCCGGCTGCCAACCACTGACCATCGGGGCGATAGGCCACCGATGTAACC